>NZ_JARVGN010000081.1 GCF_029762515.1 Methanocalculus sp.
GGGAGCGGCGCCAGGTACGGATATCAGGATCAGACGATTTTTCCCGTGTCGACCAGATGCGTGCTGCCTGTGACGCCATCCTTGTCGGTATCAAAACGGTGCATGCGGATGACCCGTCACTGACAGTCAAATCACCGGTTCTCCGTCAGAAGCGGAAAAACAGGAAGGCAGATGAGAACCCGGTAAGGATCGTCCTTGACTCGGGTGCAGAGACGCCGACAACAGCTGACATACTTAGGAAAGGGGAAGGGAAACGGATCATCGCTGTTGCAAGGAAAGCCGATCCAAAACGGGTGGAGGCACTTGGAGAGTATGCTGAAGTCATCACCTGCGGAGAGGATACTGTCGACCTCCACTCTCTTATGCCGGAGTTGAAGAAGAGGGGGATTGCAACCCTGATGGTTGAAGGGGGAGGCACTGTGATCTGGTCATTTTTAAGCCAGGGTCTCTTTGATGAGCTGAATGTATATCTCGGATCATTGATCATCGGCGGAAAGACTGCCCCGACACTTGCAGATGGAGAGGGATTTATTGATGAATCGCTCTTCCCAAGGCTCACCCTCGATCACGTCGGACAAATGGACGATGGAGTCCTTATCAGATGGAAAAGAAGAGAGGAGTGAATATTCATCTGCTCTTGAATTCGTGGAGGGCATCGCTGATCACAACAACCTCTCCACTACTATAGTACACGGTAATCTTTACCCGATCAGATCCCCGTGTTCCGTCAAATGTGACCGATTTGCCCATATTGAGCGGTCTCTCGATATATTTTGTCTCAACACGTCCATCAGAGGTATACATCGTGGCTTCAATCAACGTAACGAAGTTCATCCCCTGCCCTCCATCAAACCGGACAATCAGATCTGTTCGGATAGGATCCCGTTCAACGGAGGTCGAGACCACTTTTCCAACAGGCATCGTTCCAACCGGACCCGGGGTGAGAGACCAGCCGGTGGGCGTTTCTGCAGGAGTCTGCGTTACTTCAGGAGTTGCAACCGGCACAACCGCCTCCGGCGTCTCTGTGCACCCGGCAACAGAGAGTGCAGCAGCCAGAAGGAGTGCCATCAGAAGGTAATGAATATACTTCATATGCCACAATAGGAGTAACTCCTATATGACGCTTTCGCAGATCTGATCGGAGAGGCAATTCTTCATAATCATGCAGGCGCAATCCTGATCACGGATAATGCTACTCTTATTCTCGCAGCGGTGATGGTGGCGATCGCCTTCCGCCAGGTCGGAAAGGTGAGGCTGCCCATCTGGGGCATCATGCTCGGTGGAGCAGTAGCTGCACTTCTGGCAGGATCAATAGCCCCGATAGCCGCCCTTTTTGCGATCAATTATGAAATTCTCATCTTCCTCTTCGGCGTCTTTATCATCGGTGCTGCAATGGAGGAGAGCGGCTATCTCGCCCATACCGCAACCAGAATATTCGCTTCACAGAGAACGACGCGAGGACTGATCTTCCTCTTTATCTTCGTGATGGGAGCCTTCTCGGCTCTCCTGATGAATGACACCCTTGCAATCATCGGAACCCCGATTGCCCTCGTCCTTGCCCGCACCTGCAATATCCCGGATCGGATCTTCCTCCTCGCACTTGCAGGCGCAATCACGACAGGGAGCATAGTAAGCCCGATAGGAAATCCCCAGAACCTGCTCATTGCCATCTCAAGCGGGATGGCGAATCCGTTTCTCACCTTTCCCCTCTACCTTCTGATTCCGACACTCATCTCCGGTTTAATCCTCTATGCTGTTATACTACGTCTCATCCCCAACATTCCAGATACCCTGTCACCGGCCATGCCCGAGGGAGGGATCCACGATCCCGGCATGGCAGCCCTCTGCAAAATCTCACTCGCACTCCTCATTCTCCTGATTCTGCTGAGGATACTGCTTTTATCTCTTGGCTACAATCCATGGCCGGGACTCGCCGGGATAGCGCTCATCGCATCAATGCCGATACTCATCCTCTCCCGCAAGCGGCTCCAAATCCTTAAAAAAGTGGATTATGCAACACTCGTCTTTTTCATCGCGCTCTTCATCCTAATGGGTGCAGTCTTTGCGAGCGGAGCAATCCAGTCAGCGGTCTCCCAGGATCAGATCCTCTCGATCCCACTTCTCATCACCGGGAGCCTTGTGATGAGCCAGATCGTCTCGAATGTCCCCTTCGTTGCCCTGCTCATTCCGATGCTCCTTGAGGCTGGTGCAGGAGATACTGCGTTCCTTGCACTTGCAGCAGGGAGCACCATTGCCGGAAACCTGACGATACTGGGTGCTGCAAGCAATATCATCATCATTCAGAACGCAGAACAACGGGGTGCAACCATCACCTTTATTGAATTCCTGAAATTCGGTATTCCGGTGACGATCCTCCAGAGCCTGGTCTTTCTTGTCTGGTTCCTTATCATCACCTGAAGGACAGTTTCCTTTTTCCATGCAAAAAGCATCAATTAATCTATAAGGGGCAGGTACAATGCGACTCAAATGGGAGACAAAACTCGGCATAGCACTCATCTGTTCAACAGCGCTCATCTACGGGCTGAAGTTTTTGATCATAGGGGATGAGGGGGGGAGCAACACCCTCACCTATATCTTCAATGCGCTCGGCTTTTTGCCGGTGAATGTCCTTCTGGTGACGATCATCTTAAACCAGCTGTTAGCAGTCCGCTCAAAAAGGGAGAGGCTCCAGAAGATGAATATGGTCATTGGCATCTTCTTCTCCGAGGTCGGAGCAACACTCCTGAAACACTTCTCAGATGCAGATCCACATCTCGATCAACTCCGGGGGAATCTCCTTATCAGGGATTCCTGGACCGAGACTGAATTCGATCAAATCAGGAATTATCTTCAGGGAACAGAACAAACAGTCATCATCCAAAGGATCGATCTTCAGGATCTCCGCAACTTTCTCATTCAGCATCGTGACTTTCTGCTGCGTCTGCTTGAAAACCCGGCTCTCCTTGAACATGCCACATTCACCGAGGCGCTCCGTGCCGTCTTCCATCTCTCAGAAGAACTTGAGAGCAGGGATGATATTGCCAGCCTTCCCGGGCAGGATATAGCACACCTCACCATCGATATCAGGCGTGTCTATGATCTGCTCACCCCGGAATGGATTGAGTATATGCGGTACCTGAAGTCACACTATCCATATCTCTTCTCACTGGCGATGCGGAAGAACCCATTTGATGAGCATGCCAACCCTGTGATCGCCGGCTGAACAGGGGGAATACTCCCCCCTGAATCCATGAGGCCATGAAGAGATGCGCCTGGAGCCAGAGAACTATGCATAGTCTGGAAAAAAAGCAGAGAATAAAACCCCTTGGAAGTTAAGAAGGGATTAATATCGATTCAGGGTGCGGCTCTTCCCGATATTCTCATCAAGCTTGAGAATATAGCCGATAATCTCATTCCGGTTATTCTTCCTCACCATCACTTTCAGGTGGACTGCCTTCCTCTTGCCTTTCCGTGTCGTGATGATGATATCGTGTCCTGTGCCGATAACAACACTCTCCCGGACTGCTTCCCAGAGAGAGGGGTATTGTTTCTGTGTTTTTTGGGCCATCTCAAAGTTGTTGATGACCTTGTCGACATTATGATAGAACCCCTGTTTGTGAGTAATTGCAGTGATATGTTCCGCATAGGGGTTCATGAAGAGGACACGGCCACCGGTATCAAGGAACATCACCCCGGCATCAATATGGAGCAGTTCCTTGAATTGTCTGGCATCTGTTCCTGAGGGGCGTGTTGAGAGATAATTATTGATGGCAATCTCAATGACGCTGAAGAGATCGCGTTCATTGAAAGGTTTTGTTATATAGCCAAATGGCTGGGCCTGCTTGGCCTGGTTTAATACATCACTCCCATAATGGGCAGTACAGAAGACAATGGGTATTGAGAAGAACTGGTAGATGATCGTTGCAGCAGCAATCCCGTTTGCCCTCCCTTCAAGCCCGATATCCATCAGGACAAGGTCGGGGGTGCCCTGTATTGCCTGCATGATTGCCTCATCTGCTGATGTGGCAATACCCGAGACGCCATACCCAAGCTTTCGGAGCATGACAGCGAGCATCTCAACGATCATCGCGTCGTCTTCTACGATTAGAATCTGGTTTGCTGCCATTCCCGATCAGGCCACCATTAATACTCTTCTTTGGTACCCGGTTACAGGATCGGATCCACGAAGAAACCGGCAGATTATCCATGCAACCATCATACAAATAGAATAGTATATGAATTGGTCTGTTATATGTGTTTTCAAAAATGACCAGAGAAAGAAAACAGGAATACTCTCCTTAACATTTGACCATTTGAAGAATACATGAGAGAATTTCGTAAATATATTTTCATTTATTGTTCTATTTCATTTAACAATACCATTATTATTCTTTGGGATCATAGTCCCGCATATCGGGCATCTGCCCGATTAACAGAGGTGTTAGCAATGTCCGAACTGTATAAAAAAATCATCGCAGAAGCAATGGCTGCCCAGCGGGCAGATGTTGAGACGATTAAAAAGAAGCGGGGGACGGCGTTTTCGATCACCGATGCCGAACCCTATGTTGCAGCTGTCAGGAAGATGAAGGCTGCAGCCGGCCAGAGTGCTGCTGTGATTGACCTCCACAAGACGTCAGTTACTGCACACTTTACCGCACTGAAAGGCCTGACAAAAACCATACGGCCGGAAGACGATCCTTTTGTCGAACATTACCAGACTCCGGTCGTCCTTGAGATCCTCAGTGATGAAGACCCGAAGTTCAAAAAGAGCCTTGATGCCTTCGTCACCCGGATTGGAAAATCCGAGGCATTGATCGGGCGGGAATCCGCACGCCGATATGCCGGATTCTACGGGCCCACCTGTGTTGTGGATTTTGCCATGATCCCCGGAAGTACTAGCAATATCGTCAACCAGATTCTGAAGAAGACAAAAATTCCAAAAGATCACCAACAGACAATTCTTGCCTCAAAATCATGGGGCATGAACACATCCTATGGTGTCGGGGAGGTCTTTGCAACACGTGTTGAAGCGGGCGACTCTCTTGCGGATGCATCAAAGAAGGAGGTTCAGCAGGTCCAGAAGATCTATAAGACCCCGGTTGATGCCCAGGCCGAACTGATGGATGAGGCAGGACACACCTCATTTGATGTCAGGAAGTACATGAGCGAGTATCGCCGCCTCATCACACCGGCTGTAAAGAAGGCAGTGGATGACGGCGTGCATTATGGAAATATCGTCACCATCCCGGCATACTGTGTCGGCGATATCGCCCATCACATCGCCCAGTCCACCTTCAACATGTGCAAGGACGATGTGATCATGGCAACCATCGATGCGGTGACAGAGGTGATGGAAAAGACCCTTGCCGCCGCTGTGCCAAAGATGAAGAGCGAATATGATATTCTCTCGGTTGCAACCGGTGCATCTGCATGTGCAACAGAATACATTCTTGAACTTGACGGATTCAATGCGCCGATGATTGTGGATCTCCTCACCAAGAGGTTCCATAACCTCGTCCAGCTGAACCCGACCCGTGGTGCAGCGGCTGAGCTGCATAACTGCGATTTCATGGATATGATCTACCGGGGATGGAAGATCCTTGACCGGGCACGGAGGGCAAAAGCCGGATCAGCAGGGAAGCTCAAGCCGAAAGTCTCAGGATGTGAGATCGATCTCTCTCCAGTTGATCAGAACGAGGTTTTGATGAACCCGCAGTGGTATGCATACCCTGCCTGTGCGATCACGGTCAGGGCATCTGCCCTTATGAGGCTCTCTGATTACCCGTGCCTCTTAACGAGCGAACCTGTGACTGCAACGATGATGACCAACATCATCGCACTTCACAAGGAGACGCCTGCTGCCCCTGTCAGGGCATGTAAGGATTGTGCTGCGGCATGCCTTGTTGACTTCAGGCACCAGTATTGTGAGTATAAGAACGCAGTATAAGGTGGTGTCTGGTATGAAATGTTATATCTGCGCCCAGGAGGGGAAAGACAGCGATGCGGTTGCAATCTGTATCGTCTGCGGCATGGGAATCTGTATGGAGCATGCAATGAGGGAGGAGACAGAGAACTGGGAAGGGGGCTACCCCTTCCCGGCAAAAAAGCTCAAGAAGAATATTCCACGGATCCTCTGCCCACCCTGCTATGAGGCGTTCCATACATAATTGGAGGTTTTACTCGTGGTATCACTTGCCAAACGATGTGTAGCTGAAATAATTGGAACCTTCCTCCTCGTCTTTTTCGGAGCAGGAGCAGCGACTGTCACCCTGATGCTCTCTGCCGGAGAAGAACCGCTCACCGAATTCAATATCGGGATCGGGTACTTCGGGGGGCTCGCAGACTGGCTTGCAATAGGTCTTGCCTTTGGTATTGCCATTGCCGGTGCCATCTATGCACTTGGCAGGATCTCCGGGGCACATATCAACCCGGCAGTCACAATCGCCCTCTGGGCAACAAAGAGGTTCCCGACATCAGATGTCGCCCCCTACATCATCGCCCAGCTGATCGGAGCAGCACTTGCAAGCATCCTCTTCTTCGGATGTACCGGCCCGGATGCAGTACTTATGGGAGGACTTGGAGCAACCGCACCATTCCACGGGATCTCCTATACCGAAGCGATACTTGCAGAAGCGATCGGGACATTCCTCCTGATGCTCGTCATCATGGGTGTGGCTGTCGATAAGCGGGCACCTGAAGGGTTTGCCGGACTGATCATCGGCCTCACCGTCGCCGGTATCATCACCACAACCGGAAATATCGCCGGTTCATCATTGAACCCTGCACGTACCTTCGGTCCGTACCTCGGAAACACCCTCCTTGGAGGGCAGAACTTCTGGGAATTCTTCCCGATCTATATCATAGGGCCAATTGCAGGGGCACTTATCGCAGTATTCCTCTATGACTGGCTCACCTCGGAATAATCTTTTTTATCTGCCGGGTC
>NZ_JARVGN010000082.1 GCF_029762515.1 Methanocalculus sp.
GGCCTGGTAGATGCAGGGGATGTTATGCCGTTTCAGAGCTGCCTGAAACTTTGCGCCATCCTTCCTGCTCCGGCAGAGGATGGCACAGTCCCGGTACCTAAGCGGCCGTGCCGGCTCGCCGCCCCGTGGAGGGAGCGGGGCTCCCACGAGCCGCTCGATCTCGGTTGCAACATACTCCCCCTCCCCCTCCTCGTTTCCGCAGGCTGCGACCACAACCGGATCTCCTGCCGGTTTCTTTGAGATGAGTTCCTTCTGCTGCCGGTTCGGCGCCCTCTGCATCAGCTGGAAGGCAAGCTGAAGGACTGCCGGCGGGTTTCTGTAGTTCTCGTCCAGCAGGACTTCCGCATGTTCCTTCGCCCACTCCCTAAAGTCCAGGATGTTTGTCAGGTATGCTCCCCTAAACCGGTAGATGGTCTGGTCGTCGTCCCCGACCACACAGAGGTGATCGCCTGCAAGGAGCTTGACGAGCTCGAGCTGGGCGAAGTTCGTATCCTGGAATTCATCGACGAGGATGTAGGGGAAGCGTCTCTGGTAGAGGCTTCGTATGCCCGGATTGTTCCGGAGCAGGCTGACTGCCAGAAATATCATGTCATCGAAGTCGATGAGGTGCTCGTCCTGCTTGTACTGCTCATAGGCTCGATACACCTTCAGCAGGTCGGCGAGCTTGTTCTGATAATCCCGCTCCTCTTCCGTGACTTCTGTCTGTTGTTTTCTCTTCAGGTACTCATCAAGCATCGCAGGCGTGATCAGCTCGTCACGGAATGCGCTGATACCATCGACGATCGCGGTGATAATGTCTGAAGAGTTGTTTCCGATCCGGATATACTCAAAACCAAATGAATCGATGTTCCGCAGACCCCAGACGAGCACATTGGTCCGGCTGATGATCCCGTTTGCGATCGAGATCCCGCTTGTGAGCATATTCTCACGGAGCATCTCAAGGCAGAAGGAGTGGAAGGTATGGATCCCGATATCCTGGTGCGGCCGCAGTGTTTCGATCCGCTCGCTCATCTCGGCTGCCGCTTTTTCCGAGAAGGTGAGGGCAAGGATATTTGTGGGGGAGATGCCCCGGTCAAGCAGGTGGAGGATCTTCTCGACGATCACCTTGGTCTTGCCTGACCCGGGGCCGGCGAGCACGAGCTGGAAGCCGCTGCCGGTGACGGCTTTCTCCTGTGAGGGATTGAGGGGCATACTGATTCAATGATTGGTCTCTGGCAGGAAAAAGATGGCGGGGGATCAGGGGATTTTCAAGCGGTGGAGAGGTATGGGCTATCCGGAGAAAAAGATCATCTGTGAATATGAGTCCGAAGAGATTGAGACTGATGGCTGAACCATGCATATCATCTCCCATATGTCTGGTTCACCCGGACTGCTCTCTTCTCCGGGTGGCTATTCTATTGTCCATACATGTTCACAGGAAAAACCGATTTGGGTAATTAGAAACTTTTTTAAGCGATTAAGAATACCTCTCCCCATGCAAAATCCATTAAAAAATGTAGATCTCAGACTTTTTTTATCACTTCTTCTTCTCATCGCTCTTGTTATCCCGGCAACTGTTTCGGGATGCACAATCTTTGGAATAACACCCGGAGCATCTGAAGATGGCACAGTGTATCTTGGCCATACGAATGATGGTGTCGGGATGGACTGGAGAGAGATGGATGACATCTTTGTGACCTATATCCCCCCGGCAACGCACAAGCCCGGTGACAAGCGGCCGGTCTTCTTTGATCCAAACAGCGGATCTGATGCTGCAGGAAGTAAGCAGGGTTCGTCATCGAATCCTGTTCTTGGCTATATCGATCAGGTTCCCTCGACCTATGGCTATTACACCGGATCATATGGGATGATCAATGATCAGAACCTGATGAGTGCCGAATGCACAGACTATGCAAAGTACGAACCCCAGGCTGAAGAGAACAGGAGACTCTTCTACTCTTCAGAACTCTCAAATGTTGCTCTTGAGCGATGTACTGGTGCAGAGGAGGCAGTACTCCTTGTTGGAGATCTGATTGACCGGTATGGATACTATGGCACCGGCGAGACTCTCATCTTTGCAGATGCAGGGGAGATCTGGGTTATCGAGATGTGCGGGAACCCGGATGGCGATGGAGGGCTCTGGGTTGCGCAGAAAGTAAAGGATGGAGAGGTCTTTGTTGCTGCAAATACATTCAGGATCCGGGATGTCTCACCCGGGATGCCTGACATGCACTACTCGGATAACCTCTTCTCTGTTGCAGAGCGTGCAGGCTGGTGGTCGCCATCAGATGGTCCGCTTGACTGGCTTGAAACGGTCAGTTATGGCGAATATTCGCATCCCTACTACTCACTGATGCGGGTGTGGAGGATCCAGGACACCCTCGCTCCGTCCCTCAAACTCAGCCCGTATGTTGAGGATACGTATACGAGGGAGTATCCATTCTCATTTGTTCCCGATGAGAAGGTGAATTTCAGTACCGCTCTGAACCTGTTCCGGGATCATTACGAGGGAACAGAGTTTGACAGGACCGCGGGACTGGCGGCAGGGCCGTTTGGAAATCCATACCGTGTGCTTGGGCCTGAAGATGCCCATACGAACTTCCAGAATGAAACCATGCTTGAAGTTCGTGCGGGAGCCTATCCACGGGCAATCTCTGAGATCTTCTGTAGTTACAGTTATATCACGATGATCCGTCCGGATCTCCCCGAAGAGGTGGCCGGCGTGCTCTGGTTTGGTCCGGCAGTGCCCTATGAGACGGTGTATACGCCAATCTATGCACAATCTGATAACCTCTCTTCCTCGTATACAAGCGGCAGCCGTATCATATATAATCCGGATACCGCATACTGGACATTCTGTCTCCTGACGAACTGGGCGGGGCTTGCGTATAACATGATGATTGTGGATATACAGGAAGAACAGCAGAGTCTTGAGGCAGAATCATTACGGCTCCTGATGGAGGCCGATCAGCAGGCAATCGATCATCTTACTGCCGGTGATACTGCCGGTGCAACGGCTGTCATGACCAATCTGACGGTAGAGCGGGGTGATGCCATCATAAAGAGCTGGAAGAGCCTGACTGCAACAATGATCGTGAAATATTCAAATGGTCTTTTGACAGATCCAGAGACTGAAGCGGTGGAAGAGCCCGGGTACCCGGACTGGTGGTACAATGATACCGGATATCAGTACGGACCAAGAATCTACCAGTATAAAGAGCTCATGGACACTCCGGATCTCACCTATACCGGCACGCGGGTTATTGTCTCAAAGGAGATGCCTTTTGATGGAATTTTAAAGTTGTTGTGAGAGCCGCCTGTATCTTCATGGTTCCTGATGTGGTAGCCACACCGGGACCCTCTCTTTTATATGGATCCTCATAGAATGATTGCATGCTCAAGAGATTGATATCCCTTATCAGAGCCGAAATCAATTCCAGATGAGCAGAGCAGAAGAATGAACACATGAAGAGTAGGTGATAGTATGGCAATATCAGTGAACTGGGGTGCAATGGGCATTGGAGCGGTGATAGCATTTTTGATCGGGTGGTATATTTTTGGTCTGCTTGGGGCTGTCATTTTAGCAATTATTGTGATGGCTCTGATGGGGCTTATCAAATTTAAGTGAGATGATGGATTCATCGATCTGATGTGGTCAGCCCAAACGCTTCACACCACCCACTGTTTTTCTAGAGATGATTCATGATAAAATCCCGCATTTTTTTATGAGAAGCCAGTCTTCTGACGATATATTTTGTCATTTGTACCGTTTGCGGGTCGAATAATCGTGTTATGATAAGTCCGATGATAAAGATGAGGACTCCCATAAAAACGGCTAAAACAACACCTATCTCTCCAAAGAATGAGACATAGAAGAAGGTGACAACGACTGCAAGGATGGACATGAGTGCTGATCGTATGATAAAATAAAGCCTTTGCAACCATATTGAAAGCAATAATGCTTTAATGACCGCTCGTTTTTCGATGACCCGATCTGCTCCGGTGGGGACACTCTCTATCTCGTGTAAGATATTCTGAGTATAGTTCAGGTCAGACAACTGCAATATCTTGCCTGCATAGCTGACCTCAGAGAGATTTTTTGAGCTTGCTGTCTCAAGCTCCTCCATAATTCTCCCAGCTATATCGGATATCTCACTATCTATCCTGAATAGACTTTCTGAATCTGTTTGTAGTGTAAACATCGTTCATCTCATACTTTTGGGGGTGGCCATATGTCGCTCATGCTGCCATCGTATAAAGTAAAAACATGCATAAAATATATAAAACAACCTTCACTTTCCATAAAATGTTGCAATACCGGCATACCTGCACTGGTACGCTTTCTGATAGCTCAACATGATGAGAGCAGCTGGATTCTTGAAAATGGGTTGGGATTCTGTTAGAATATAAAGGCGAGAATCGCAAGTATGATAAAGATAAGAACGAGCCACTTTGCAATGACCATCGAGAACCCGGCAACTCCTTTCGCCCCCAGCACATATGCGATAAGCGCTAAAATGAGGAATAAAATTGCTAATCCGATTAAATCAGCCATAATTCACCTCCTTTGTGATTATACAGGTATTCTGTTGAAGTAGTTTATCCACATGATATTCAAAGGCCATTGAAAGGATAGGGAGACGGTTCTTTGTATTGTGTTTCGCTGTTATCGAAATAACAGCAGTTCATCGAACAAAACTATACAGAATTACCATTTCACCCTATCATGCAGGCTTTTTTATCTTAATCCTGAAGCTTTCTCTTTACTTTCCCAACTTCTTCCTGGACTTTTCCTTCGACCTGTTCAATCTTCCCTTTGATCTGTTCGGTATTGTTGCCCGTCACTTTTCCAACTTCTTCACGGACCTTTCCTTTCATCTGTTTGCCTTTACCGACGATCTCATCTTTCTCTATTGTCATCTCTCTTCACTTCCATGTTGACCTGGATGTTCCCAGGTATAGTGACATTGGATTTTATGTATAAATAATTGTCTATAAATTTTATAAGTATATGATTTCGAATATTCAAAAAATCGATCTTTCTTAATGTCTACAACTCAAAATCTTCTTCATTTAAGACTAGCGTAACCTGGTTTTGTGCCATTACAGAGAATGAGGGAGAGATCAGGTAAGCAGGTTTCATTGAGGGGGATTTTCGGGAAGGGTAATGATCACCCGCTTTCACTGCCTCTTTTCGGAAAATTGAAAAAAATGATTTTTATCGGGGTTCTCAGATATTTCCGCCGGTGAATGTACCAGTAGTGCTGCCTTTCTTCTCAACAAAGGCGCCTTCGATGAGATCCCTGTCAACAAGCGGTGAGATCTCGCCGGTCTTTGCATAATGATACAGAAGAGCAACGAGGATACCCTGAAGTGCGGATATGAGAATGACAGAGACTGCAAAGACGATGATAGTCAGTATAAGCATGCCTCCGAATGCCTCAAAGGGGAGGAAGATAGCCGAGAAGAAGGTACCTGCCATAAGCAGAAATGCCGGGATCATAACAACCACAAATGAAAAACCGGCAATGACCGTCTCGCTCCATGTCTGCTTAAACAGGCCCCAGGATTCCTTTATAGAAGCAACTGCACCAAGATCTTCAAATAATATAACCGGAATTACAAAGAAGGTGACAAGATTCCAGGCAGCAGCGGCAATTCCAACTACAATTTCGGTGAGAATTCTGCCAAGAGGATTGTCGGATTCACGCAGAAGGCTTAAAATAAGACCGACTGTTGCCGCAATGAATGCCCAGGTAAATAGTGAAACGATTTTAGGCATTGCTGCACTGATCCCGTCTTTGAATGCGGGATCATTGCCCTTTATCACTTCTGTTGCATTATACACAATTCCGGCTTTGAAGAATGACGATACAAATGCCGTAACTAAAAATATAGCAAAGAGCAACAGAATCCAGAGTGCATATCCGGCTACTCCCATCTTATCAGGGTCAATTCCGGTTATACTGAATATAAACAGGGCAGGAATGAATAACAGGCCGAGAATGAGCAGAATTATAATTCCTGAGATGATCGGATAGAATACAAGACTCTTCTCCCTTGAGAGAATGGAAAAAGTCTGTTTAAACAGATGCCATCCCCGTGCAATTCTTTGAAACATATTTTCCTGTTTGCTCTTGGGATATAAATTAAATCTGGAAGAATAGCTGATTCACCTGGAAGAACTTCGAATAACCTCCCCCCATCGAAAGAACTCTATAGTGCGGTATCGGTCAATAATCCATGAGCACGTTCTTTAATTTCGTAATTAAGGATGAATATCGCGGCATTGCTCAATAAGGAAACAATCCTGGTGCCTTGCCCTCCGTGATCGACCGGGAGCGGTTTCGTCCTCTTTTCTCTGATCTGTATTCAAACACTGAAGGAAAGGGCGGCCTGCTCAGCTTCGGTTGCCTCGAAGAACGAGGCCATGTTTTTTTCGGGATGCTGGATGAGTGGATAAAGCCCTTTGAGGGGAATCCCTTCGGCCTGTTTGAGGAGATCAGGAAGACCGCATATCCCAAATAGAACCCGTTCTGGGAGAAAAAACTTTCAAAATCTCAGAATAACCTGCTGGTGAGTTGTACATGCTCTCCCGGTGGTGAAGATACCCTCGCGACCGGTATGACAGCATTCTTATAATCTGCGGTTGACCTGGTACATAGAGTCCATATGTATCATATGTATCATATGGTGCATATATGAAACGTGATTGACATGGTTAGCCAGAGAACCTATAAGCGGATCCCAGTCTCCCCATCTACCTGGGAGAAGCTCTCGCTCATCAAGAAGCCGGGTGAAACATTCGACCATCTTATCTCAGATCTGGTTACAGAACGGGAGAAACGGGATATTATCAGGCATGCCATGCATGTCAGTGAGGAAGGAGAGTACCTCTCTCTGGAAGAAGCCCGGGAAGCCTGGGGTCTGAATGAGGATTGAATGAGGATCGAATGAGGATTG
>NZ_JARVGN010000083.1 GCF_029762515.1 Methanocalculus sp.
GATACTACGCTGCTCGTCCACCCTACGTCTCGCTGTGACTTCGTCACCGATAGAAATGCACTGTACTGACTTGAAGGACGCACCTGGTGCAATTGATTTCAATGTTTCTTGTTTGAACTGGAATAAACAATAGTTCGTATATGTTACTGAACCGGAGTACAACAAATCTGATGGATATGGAGAAGTTGGCAGGTACTCGATATATATGCCGGAGTGCTCATTTTGCAGAAAAACTCCGTAGAATTTGTCGTCTCGAGGAGAACTATCTTCCGAAGGATATACTTTCTTCTCAATTCGCTGATCATCACCGAAAAGGATGAAATTTGTGATTGGGCTGAAGAAACGCGTTGTTGCGGATATCTGCATTCCAGATGAGACATCTGACCAATCATTAGAAATAACAGATTCACGACGAATGGAATTTTCATAGAAAGAGTATGTTACATTCATCGTACCAATTGATTGACCACTTGAATTCTGAAGAAGGCATGTATAAATAACGTTATTTTCCTGCACCTTTGTTGAAAACGGCATCTCAAATATATTATACCCTTTCTTTTCACCATTAACTAAATCTATTGTAATGAAATCCAAGGTGTGTCCATCACCAAGGTAATTTGTCTGGTTTGTACCGATATATGTGATTTGTGGTGAGTTGTGATTAAGAATCAACATATAGCTTGTCGATTCTATAATAATATTGGACCTGCTCTCGTGTATTGTGATGTCGTTACTATGGTACATTTCACCATAATTGCCTAGCTCAGCAGCGGAGTTGCGATATATTCCAAAATCCTTGCTTGAATATATCTTATCGACCACAATATTATCATCGACATGCATCTGTGATTGAGAACCACCGAGATTTGCAGCTATTTTATCTGAAACGAGAATATATCTGACACCATAATATGAATTAAGATCTTGAGCTGCTTGTTCACTCCCACTGTAAAAAAGGTCTCTTAATGATTTCTGATACCTTTTCAACTCATCCCCATAACTGAGATGGTATATATCTTTTTTTCCAGTAAATATTGGTGTTGTTCGCAAACCATATCCAGAAACACCTTCATACGAACTGCCGATATTGCTCAGCCAGGTCATACCATCAACAATATAATCATCGCCAGATATCTCAGGTTGATAGTAAGAAGTACCAAGGGCAGGGACTACGATAAAGGATGCAAATATTATAGTAAATATTCCATACAATAGCCATGTACCAGTCCGAGCATTCTTCATGCTATCCTTGTAAAACCAGTTTACCAAGTAATCAATGCCGAGAACTGCTGTGATCGGAATGATGATGAAAAGATACGTAATGTTCCTTACCGCACCGGTAGAAATTGAGATATCTGCCAAACTCCGCTGAAATTCAGGGAATATACAAACCACTAATGCAGCGATCATTAAGCTTTTTCCCTTTGAATTAAGTCGGAAAAAGCCGATACACGAAAGAAGTACGTGGATAGGGCCCAACCATATAGGAATTGAGGCAAGGCCTTTAGATAGATTTGTGGGAAGAACAGCAATCTGGTAAAAGCCTCCAAGAGGAGCGATATGTTTTTCCATTTTCTTGTGCGCAAACAAAAATAACAGGCAAAGTGCATATATCAGGGCTGACCAGAGAATTGCATATGCAACATTCGCATCAACAAATAGGTTCGAGTAAAATATCCAACTCAGATCATCAGCTAATAGAATATTGAGTTTAGATGCGAGAAAATCCCCTGGTTTAAGAAACATTGTTGCTTTGTCTATGTATTGAGGATGTATGTAAGGAAAGGCCGAAACGGAAATCACATATATAAATAGCATACTTGCTGACATGAGGTAGACTGGTTTTGAGAATTTACCCCAAACCAAGCAGTACAGAAAAAGGAAAACAAGCGATAAAGAGAGCAAAAAAATATAGGTCCCCGTATGCATTATTGTAATAATAAATACACTCACAATCATCATTATTGCTAATTTCCAACTGAATTTTTCCTTCATTACGCAGTACAGAGATAATAAAACAAAAGGCAGAACAATAGATGATGGTCTAAAATTGACGGCAATTAACGCGATATTCGGCATTGATAAAAGAAAAAGAAGGGCAAGCAATTTCTGTGTCTTTGTTTTTAAAAATAGATCCGAGTATAAATAGAACGTAATGAGAAGGATGAAAACGGATATCACGGCGTAGAGATATATTGCGGTCTTTGGGTCAGTTCCTATTAATTTCGCTACCGTACCACCTAAAAGCCATATGGCGAAAGGGTACGTGTAGGGCGCATTTGGATCATCGGGATTGGATACCATCGAGGTAACCTGTTGATAAAAATCCCCCATTGAATCCGTCAGGAATATCTGAATAGCATGGAATAGATGCGTATATTCATCAGTGCCAAAAAGTCTTCCATACGAAAATATGGGTATAACAAACGCAATAATTAAAACTGTTAGTAAGAACAAGAGGATTATATTGTAGCAATCGTCTTTATCAATCTTAAATATAGAACTCCATTGATCCACTCTGTTTTTTAATAATTCCTTTAAACCCATTGATGTCTATCCTATTATTTAATGGATTCAATCACGTTCGAATAATACATTAGAATGTTCTCACGCACTAATTATTCCTTTCCATCGGCAACTCTACTATTGGAAATTCCTTCGCGCAAATGGCAATATACCTGAACAAAATTAATATAGACTAATATGAAAGAGAAGATAAGATATTAAAGATAGTGTCTAAAAAAATTATTAAACATTCTCAGGCTCATGATTCAATTATCATCAATATATTGCATTGCTGTGAAAATATGAAAAACATTCCGAATTTCTATAAAAAGTTCTCAGATGTCTATTTCTCGTCAGTACATATACTTGCCATGCTAGTTCCATTCGGAAGGGTTAAAAAAGGTTTGTATCGATTAAGAGGAACTTTGATAGGAAGAAATGTGGACATCGCCCAATTCGTTTTTTTGGAAGATTCATCTCCATCATTAATCCAGATTGAAGATTATGTCGATATTGGCCCAAGAGTGACAATTGTCGCTCACGACTCAAGCCTACATTGCATCGATCCCGAAATACCCCTTCAATATCACAGAGTATTGATTGAACGAAATGCATACATTGGTGCCGGCGCTACTATCCTTCCAGGAGTCACGATTGGTGAACACTCGATTGTTGCAGCAGGGGCTGTCGTTACGAAAGACGTCCCTCCCTTTGTGATTGTTGCAGGAGTTCCAGCAAAAAAAATCGGAACGGTTGAAGAAAAAATTGCCAAATATTATGAAACTGCAGAATCTTTCCCGAATGAACCGAATGACGCCTCCGACATATAAATATCGAGCATCACATAGTGTAGCTTGAACTCAACAAGTAGCAATATGGCATCAAACATCGAGAGAGTGAATGTTTAAAGGTATCAATTTCAAGTATCTATGAGCATTATCGTCGTCCTTATTCATCAGATTCTTGGCAAAATGTTATCTTTGGGAATATTTTCGATTTAATTCCAGGAAATAATCCATTTAAATAGGCAAATGCAAGAAATGAATTTATATATGTTATTCCGGAATAGAGATTGTAATAGTCGTGTTCCGGTACGATGCCCCACATAGCATATCGGTGTTTATCATACTCCGCTTTTCTCTGCCGGGGCTTCAATATCCTAAGGGCAATCTCAGATAATGCATCAGACTTTTTAATCATACTTTTCAGTGATAAAGATCGGGAGATTCTTAATTCGGTGGTGCATTCTATTTGCTTTAATGCTTCAAATTCACCAGTAAATAAGCGTTCTGCCGCATATTTTCTATAGAGTATTTTTTTAATTCTGCTCGATAATGGCACTCTACAGTAGAAATCCATTAGCTCAGCATCACAAAGCGGGATCCTCCAATCAAAACCGAAAAATTCAAACGCGCGGGATCCATTAAGGATCAGCTTTGCAGTTCGCTCTTTTAAAGCAAACAATTCCAGTGCATCAGCACAGGATTCATTGTCGTACACTTCGATCGCATCAATAGTTCGCAGAATGTTTTCATTAAAAATCGGTATGAGATCATTTGCGCCCTCGAATTGCCTCACATGATAGTGCTGTTTTATGATATCTTTCTGAAGTTTTTCGATCGTATAGTCCTGAACTTCGGAATAATCATGAGGAATAAAAACGCCAGGAAACAAATCGGTATGCCCTGGTACAAAAACAGCGTTATTATTTATTTTTCCCTCATCATTTAGCTCCTTAATTGCAAGAAAATCCTGAAGATATGGCAAGGATGTCAGATTTCCAGCATATTTATTATATTCTTTCATCATATCACTGTGGTAGCATTCATACCATTTGTCTTCAGTATACTCTACATAATGCCAGGGATAACCAACCGCATCTGCAACCTGCTTGCTTATCTCTGCCTCAGGCCAATTCGTATTTCCATAGCTGAAACATATCACATCATCCACGCCGAGCCGTTTCAGCATAGCAACGATCAGTCGCGAGTCAAGCCCCCCACTTAATGGCACGACAATCTGTTGGTCCTTGATTGATGCAATGAGCCTCTTGAATACACGCACTAATATACCGTCAAGATAATCCAGCAAAACATCATCGGGTTCCTTGAAAAAATTCTCGTGTTTAAAACGATAGTAGGATGACGTACTGAAATGATCCTTCGTATGATCGCAGACAAGGTATTCTCCTGCTTGAAGTTGGGAGAGACCGTCGAAAAGGGATCCAGATCCTGTAACATACCCTGTAATGAGTAATTCTGCACTGTTACACTCATTAAAGGAGGGGGAGATTAGATCTCTGAGGAAATTTGCGTCATCTGAAATGATTAATTTTGATTCGGCCTTTGCATAAAATAGAGGAATACTCCTCAAACGATCAACAACACCAATGGTCCATTTGGGCATATTAAAAATAAATGCAAAATTTCCATTCAGAGCACGAAGGAACTGCTCAAGAGAATATTGATTATTAAGCACGTCTGAAACGATTCGGGCGATTTTTGCCCCATCAATCAATTCATCTCCGCAGAACACTTTCCCTTTATACCAATACCTCATCTCCTCCACGGTACCGTAAATCCAAGGATAATAACAGTTATCCGCATGGATCTCTATTTTCATCGCTCTAACCTACCTCTTCATTACTAATGACTGCTTGCTACGATCTCATCGGAAATAATAACGTTATTGTACATAAAATGCGACAAGAACTGCACTGCAATTGTGATTGTCAGAAAATATAAATATTATTACACCGCTCCATCTTAGCAACTCAATTTAGACATTCTGGTATATTTCATTCACCAAGTATTCCATCGAGTAAGTAATTGCATTCAATTATGTAAATATTGACTCAGTAGGAATGCAATCTTAACCGGAATTGCTAATCGATAACAAGATCAAAGGTACGGTGACTCATTGAATCATGTAAACCTACAAAGGCTAAAGGGCCAGTACATGAATCGACAAATTGGTTCATCAATTTTATTGACGCTGCTCTGAATGCGATGAGGGCATCATGATTACCTCTCCGTTTCTCCAGATTCTGTAAAAGAACCTACAATCATCATCAATTGATTGCGATCATCCCCCTAATTGAGTTTTATTGAGGACCAACTCTTCGTATCGGGTCTTGAGTGTCATGGTCCGGTGACTGTTCCGCCAGGTTTTCATCGAACTGGTTCTCTGGCATCTCCCCCCTCTGGCCTGCTGATAGGTCTCTTCCTGCATCACCTCGTTGAGAAATCAGTTGAGGAGTTGTTGCTGTCTTCGTCAGCGGTAAGATAATCAAGTACCACTTCCTTTCGATTTATGTCCTGTATTCTCCTCTTTGTCTATTCTGGATCAGATGCAGGGCCTTTTCCAATTTTACAGCTCCTTGTGTACACTACCACGAGTTTATCAACAATATGCTCTTCTTTTTATCGATCAAAAGGTACTTATTCATATGTTATTCATTTAAGCTTATGACAACTCTAGAGAGGCTAATTCGAAAATTCGAGTACGACAATTACATATTAAAAATTAAAGAGAAGACTTTGTTGAGAAGAAATCAAGAATTGAATTATCACATGAAATTGGCCAATGAACGATATCATAGATGTGAGAATAAAAAATCTAAAAGTCAAATAAAAAAAGAAATGAATTTATGTAAAAACTACTGGAAATGCAATCCGTTTCATTATTTATTCTACGATCTGTATGATGCAACATATAACCTGACTGATCATCAACTGATAAACTATATTCCTTTTTTTTTCTGGTATGATATATTCCATAGGTATCATATACCAACAAGAGTATCAATTCTCGTTGATAACAAACTGATTACGGAGCAGATGTTCCGCAGTCTCGGCATTTCTCAGCCTGAAACATTATTTAAGCTAATTGATGGTCATTTTTACTCAGATACCATGCAAAAACTACAATTTGACGATATTCAAGGGAAGATTTCTGATAACAATTGGAGCAAAATATTTGTAAAGCCTGCAATGGGATTAGGTGCATATGGCACATATGTATTTAAAAGAAATGAAGATGGATTGTACATTACCAAAGATAACATTGTCTTCACTGAAGCGTTTCTAAATGAGATAGGTATAAAACAAGACTATATTGTTCAGCCAGGAGTCGAGCAACACCATAAGATGTCAGAGATCTATCCTCATTCAATAAATACCTTTAGAGTGATGACGGAATACAAAGACGGGTCAGCAGAGGTGTTATGTGCATTTTTACGCATTGGAAGAGGTGGTGCGGATACTGATAACGCCTCACAGAGCGGCATAATAACTGGGATTAACACAGATACAGGAGAATTGAATAATTTTGCAATGTCATATTATAGTCGAGAGTATTTTCAAAGGCATCCTGATACTGGTTTTGCATTTAAAAATTTTAACGACAATATATGGAA
>NZ_JARVGN010000084.1 GCF_029762515.1 Methanocalculus sp.
CTCCTCCTCAAAGACATCAAGTGCCGCACCGGCAACCTTCCCGCTAGCAACTGCATCGGCAAGCGCTTTCTCATCAATGATGCCCCCGCGTGCACAGTTGATGATCCGTACGCCGTCTTTCATCGTTGCAATCGAGGCAGCATTCACCAGGTGCTTCGTCTCCTTGATGAGCGGCGTATGAACAGTGATCACATCGGCGACCTTGAAGAGATCCTCGACACTCATCATCTCGACACCAAACTGCGCACCGCGCTCAGGCGTGATGAAGGGATCATAGGCAACCACCCGCATATTGAAGGACTGGGCACGCTGTGCCACTTCCCGCCCGATACGGCCGAAGCCGACGACACCGAGCGTCTTCTCGTTCATCTCGACACCCATGAACTTCGACCGCTTCCACTCACCTTTCTTGAGAGAGGCGTTTGCAGATGGAATCCTCCGGGCAAGTGAGAGCATCATCGCCATTGTGTGCTCTGTTGCGGCGAGGGTATTTCCTTCAGGAGCATTTGCGACGATGATACCTTTCCGGGTTGCGGCATCCGTATCGATATTGTCGACCCCGGCACCGGCCCGGCCGATATACTTCATCTTTGTTGCTGCTTCGATGACCCGTGCGGTGACCTCGGTTCCTGATCTGACGACGAGTGCGTCATAGTTGCCGATTATGCCGACCAGCTCGTCCTCGGAGAGCCCGATCTTTTCATCGACGTTACAGAAATTTTTCAGTATTTCTATACCCTCTTCAGCCAGCGGATCACTGACAAGGACGTTATAACTCATGTGAAACCCGAGTACGATTATATAACCCAGAGGTAATGATGGTTGTTCTTACCGGGATTCCAGGTGAACACCTTCACCCTCTTTTATGTATCTTCGGGTCGATTCATACCTGAGATGCTATGAAGGACGCGCCGAACATTCTCTGGCTAGAGGAGATAAGAAAGAACGATCTGCCATCGGTTGGTGGCAAGGGGGCATCCCTTGGCGAGATGTCCTCAATCGGCCTGCCGGTACCCAAGGCTTATGTCGTGACAGCCCAGGCTTTCCGCCGTTTTCTTGTAGAGACCGGGCTTGAAGAATCGCTCTATTCGATCCTTGAGGGACTTGATGTGGATGATAACAGCGCACTGGAGTCTGCTGCGGCAAAGGCCCAGGACCTCATCATGTCAGTTCCGATTCCCGATCATATGATCGCAGACATCAAATCTGCGTATGCACGTATGGGTGAGGGTTCTGTTGTTGCAGTCAGGTCAAGTGCAACCGCAGAAGATCTTCCAGATGCAAGCTTTGCCGGGCAGCAGGAGACGTTCCTGAACATCCTCGGTGAAGATGATGTGATCGAAGCGGTCCAGAAATGCTGGGCATCGCTGTATGGGGCACGGGCAGTATACTACCGTTCCAAGCAGGGCTTTGATGACAGAAGCGTCAATATTGCAGTTGTGATTCAGCAGCTTATCTTCTCTGAGAAGGCTGGTGTGCTCTTCACCTCCCATCCGGTCACCGGTGAATCTCTCACCATCATCGAAGGATCATGGGGGCTTGGGGAGGCGGTAGTATCCGGCTCTGTATCACCTGACAATTATGTCTTTGACCAGTCAAAGCAGAAGGTCGTTGATACGATCATCGCCAGCAAGGAGACCGAGATCATACCTGACGGCAGGAAAGGCACAAAGGAAGTTCCCATCTCTGAGAAGAGGAAGAATGCCCGTGTCCTCTCTGAAAAGGAGATAGGACGTCTCGCCGCCCTCGGCAAACTCTCCGAGGATCACTATGGCACCCCGCAGGATATTGAATGGGGCATTGTTGGTGATGATGTCTATATCCTTCAGTCACGCCCGATCACCACGATCAAACCCGCTTCATCCTCGCAGAAGAAGGCTGATGCCTCCACAGGTTCAGGGAAGATCCTCATTGAGGGGCAGGGTGCATCCCCCGGTATTGCAACCGGCAGGGTTGCTATCATTCAGAGCGTGAAGGATTCGGGATCGGTGAAGGAAGGCGATATTCTCGTTGCAAAGATGACGAACCCCGATATGGTGCCTGCCATGCGGCGGGTGAAGGGGATCATCACCGATGAAGGCGGAATGACCTGCCATGCGGCAATCGTCTCCCGCGAACTGGGAACGCCCGCTGTTGTCGGGACAAAGAAGGCCACTTCAACACTTAAAGACGGCCAGATCGTCACCATCGACGGTGACAAGGGGATCGTCTATGAGGGTGAGGTTCAGAAAGCCCATGAGGATACTCCCACTGTTGTGCAGGCAGGATCAGCCCCAATCGTCACGGCAACACTTGTCAAGGTGAATGTCTCGCTCCCCGAGGCGGCACAGCGGGCAGCTGCCACCGGCGCAGATGGTGTCGGGCTCCTCAGGATCGAACACCTGATCCTCGGCTTAAACCGGACTCCCCAGTGGTTCATCGCCAATAATAAGGAAGAGGAATTTATCGCAGAACTCTATGAAGGTATCAAGACCATCCTCGATGCATTCCCCGGAAAACCCGTCTGGGTCAGGACACTGGATGCACCGACTGATGAGTTCCGCAATATGGAAGGCGGAGAGGATGAGCCGATCGAGCACAACCCGATGCTCGGATGGCGCGGAATCCGCCGCGATCTCGGAGCGCCAGAACAGTTCAGGCTCCAGATCGAGGCATTCAAGCGGCTCTGGAAGTCCGGGTACGAGAACCTTGGCCTGATGTTCCCGCTTGTCAACCACCCGCGGGAGTTTATCCAGGCAAAAGAACTCCTCCGTGGATGGGGCGTTCCTGTGGAATCTGTTACCCTCGGTATCATGGTCGAGGTTCCCTCATCAGCCATCATGATCGATGAGTTCATCCAGGCCGGCATCAAATTCGCCTCATTTGGAACAAATGATCTCGTCCAGTACACCCTTGCGGTTGACCGGAACAACGAACATGTTGCGTCAATGTACGAACCGACGCACCCGGCAGTCCTCCGGCTGATCGACTACGCAATACGCCGGTGCCGTGCGGCAGGTGTTGAATGCTCCATCTGCGGGCAGGCAGGATCTGATCCGAAGATGGTTGCCTGGCTTGTCGAACATGGAATCCGCAGCGTCTCTGCGAATATCGATGCAGTACAGGCGATCCGTGAGGCAGCAGCCCGGACCGAAAAGCGGATGGTTCTTGATATGGCGTTCTCGAAGGGTGGAAATGAAGGAGAACGGTTCTTCTGAGGAGGAACTCTTCTCTTATCTCTCTTCTGTCAGGGAAGAGGACCTGAAGTACGGCCGGATTCTCTCATCAATGTGTACACAACCCCACCCGGTTGCAATCCGTGCACATATGCAGTTCATCGAGACGAACCTTGGAGATCCGGGTCTCTTCCCCGGAACAATGGGGCTTGAGGATGAACTGATCAGGATGCTTGGCGATCTCCTCCACCATAGCGGCGCAGGCGGATATGCCACGTCAGGTGGAACCGAGTCGAATATCCAGGCACTCAGGATTGCAAAGAAACAGAAACCCGTTGAAAAACCCAATGTCATCATCCCTGCATCAGCACACTTCTCCTTTGATAAGGCATGTGATATGCTCGGGCTTGAGATGCGTTCGGTTCCGCTTGACAGCAACTACAGGATGGATCCCGTCTCCGTCAATGAAGCAGTTGATACCAATACGGTCGCAATCGTCTCGGTCGTCGGGACCACCGAATACGGGATGATCGATCCGGTCAAAGAGATCGGATCGGTGGCAGCCGAGAACGGGATCTTCTTCCATGTTGATGCCGCATTCGGGGGCCTCGTTGCACCCTTCCTCTCAGGTCTTGCACCATGGGACTTCCTGGTTCCATCGGTCTCGAGCATCTCGGTTGATCCGCATAAGATGGGTATGAGCACCATCCCCTGCGGGGCACTCCTCCTCCGGAACCCGGAGGCGTTTGGATGCCTGAATGTCGATACCCCGTACCTGACTGTGAAGAAGGAATGCACGCTGGCGGGAACGCGCCCCGGTGCGCCTGTGGCAAGTGCGTATGCTGTCCTCCGGTATCTTGGCCGTGAAGGGCTCTCTGCACTCGTGAAGGGGTGCATGGAGAATACCCGCCGCCTCATCGAAGGGATGGAGGCATATGGGTATCTGCGTGCCGTTACACCGGATGTGAATGTCGCCACCTTTGACTGCCCCCTCACGCCTGCTGGCTGGCGGGTATCCCGGACACGATGGGGCCATATGCGCACGGTCCTGATGCCCCATGTGACACGGGATGTTGTGGAATCATTTTTAGAAACAATTGGTGAATCTCATGCTTGAAGTACTCAAGAGATCTCTGGAAACCTGTCCGATCGTACAGCGGGGTGAGTACAGCTATTTTATTCACCCGATAACCGATGGTGTTCCGCTCGTTGAACCAAATCTGCTCAGGGATGTGGCATGTGCCCTCTTCAAGGCGCTTGATCTGAAAAATGTCAATAAGCTCGTCGTCAGCGAGGCGATGGGTATCCATATCGGAACCGTCCTCTCCCTGATGACCGATATCCCCTATACCATCGTCAGGAAACGTGAATACAAGCTCCCCGGCGAGGTGGTGATCGGCCAGACGACCGGGTACTCGAAAGGAACGCTCTATTTGAACAGTGTCTTTGAAGGCGACCGGATCGCATTCATCGACGATGTGATCAGCACCGGCGGCACGATACGGGCACTTCTTCCAGCAATTGAATCAACAGGTGCCGAAGTGGCTGATCTCTGTTTTGTGATCAACCGAGGCAACCCGGATATCGGGCGGCCATACAAATCCCTGGTCACCATTGACGTTGACAAAGACGGCGTACATGTCCTTGATTCCTATTACTGATATCATTGAACGGGTACGATCCCTTTCTGTCAGGAAAATCGCCCTCCAGGCCCCTGAAGGCCTGAAGAGGGAGCTTCCTCTCCTTGCCGAAGCCCTCCGGGCAGAGGGGTATTTTGTGATCATCTCAGGAGATCCCTGTTACGGGGCATGCGATCTCGCCCTTGATACACTTGAATATGCCGACATCCTGATCCATTTCGGGCATACGCCGCTCATGGATCATCCACGGGTGCTTGTCGAGCCGATCCTCCAGCCTGAACAGATCCCTCCCCTTGATTCCGTGCTTCCCCTGCTGACAGGGAATAAAATCGGTCTTATCTCAACCGCACAACATGCAAACTCGCTTCCCCTGCTTGCTGAAGAACTCAAAAAGCATGGGTTCATGCCTGTGATCGCACCAGCCTCACCACGGACTCCGCTTCCGGGGCAGGTCCTCGGCTGCACCTATACGGCAGCACGGGAGACGGCAGCAGACTGCCTCCTCTATCTTGGAACAGGCGTCTTCCACGCGATCGGATCAGGGATTGCAGGCAGAGTCCCTGTCATATCCCTTGACCCTTATACCGGAGAAGCAGGTGTTGTCGAGACCGATCGCCCCCTCAGAAGACGGTTTGCAGTTATCGAAAAAGCCCGATCAGCTGACCGTTTTGGGATCATCGTCTCGCAGAAATGCGGGCAGAACCGGATGAAACTGGCAGAAGAGCTCCTCTCGCTACACCCACGTGCGGAGATTGTCCTCCTCCGCGAGGTGACAGCCGATCAGCTCCTGAATCTTGGTTTCCCCTGTTATGTCAATACCGCCTGCCCCCGCCTCGGACTCGATGATCAGGTCCGTTTCCCGGTTCCGGTCCTCTCGCCACCGGAATTTGAGATCCTCTGTGGCAGGCGGGAGTGGGATGACTACGAAATAGATGAGATCCGGTCATGAAACTCAGAACACTCGAGATCAAACTGGAACGGGTTGCCGGCATTCCAAATCCCGATCCGGCACAGGAGCAGTACATGACTCCTGCCCCACTTGCGGCACGGCTCCTCTTTGATGCGTATCTTGCGGGAGATATCGAGGGGTGTTCTGTCTGTGATCTTGGATCAGGAACCGGCATCCTCTCGATCGGTGCGGCACTCCTCGGTGCGGACGAGGTGGTTGGCGTGGAAGGGGATGCCCGCCTCGTTGCCGCTGCCCGTGAGAATGCAGAGAAACTCTCAGCAGACTGCAGGTTTATCGCAGATGACATCAGATCTATGAGAGAATCCTTTGATACCGTGGTGATGAACCCGCCGTTTGGTGCACAAAGCGAGCATGCGGACAGGCCGTTCATCGATGCTGCTCTCAGGATCGCACCTGTCACCTATGGAATCTTTAATGCAGGAACGATGCCATTCCTCGCTTCGTATATCAGGGGCAGGGCCGAGATCGCCGGCGCGGTATCAGCGTTGTTTCCAATAAAAAGAATGTTCTCCTTCCATTCCCGGGATCTCCTCGAGATCCCGGTCGAAATTGTCTGTCTGAGGCGCATATAAATGATAAAAATCCCCCGTCCCATTGCCGGGTATACCTTCGGCCATATTGTCATCGATCTCTACAGTCCGGTGATTCCGGCGCTAATTCCTCTGTTGATCCTCTATCCGGGAATAGGATACTTCCTTGCAGGCCTTCTCGTCAGTGTCTTCCAGATCACCTCATCACTCTTCCAGCCGGTCGTCGGCTGGCTCTCAGACCGGAGCGGGTGGTCGGCTCCGATCTGGCTCTGTATCCTGACGAGCTCAATCTGTATTGGTCTCTACGGTGTGGTTCAGGACTACTATCTCCTCATCATCTTTGCAGCAGCAGCCGGGATCTCCCATGCCCTCTTCCACCCTTCCGCCCTCCTCCGGGTGCATGGTGAAACAACAGACAGAAACCGGGGTTATCTCACCTCGATCTTTGTCACCGGCGGAAACCTCGGTTTTGCGATAGGGCCTGTAATCGTCGGTATCCTTATCGGGTTTGGAGGCATGACTGCGCTCACCCTGA
>NZ_JARVGN010000085.1 GCF_029762515.1 Methanocalculus sp.
GAAGGTCGCCCGGTTCATCGGCGGAGAAGAGGGCACAACCGTCTTCACAAAGAATACCACCGAGTCGATCAATATGGTTGCCCGCGGCCTCGACTGGAAACCGGGAGATCGGATAATCACCACCATCCTCGAACACCATTCAAACCTCCTGCCCTGGAGAGCACTGAAAGCAGAGGGAGTCGAAATCACAGTCATCGGCATACAGCCGGACTACACCCTCGATCTTGAAGCCTTTGAGGAGGAGGTCAGAAGAGGAGCGAAACTTGTTGCGATCACCCATGCATCAAATGCAATCGGGGTGATCATCCCTGTCAAAGAGATCGGAGAGATATGCAGGAGATACAATACCCTCCTCCTCATCGATGCCGCACAATCAATACCACATATGCCAGTCAGTGTCCGGGATATCGGCTGCGATTTCTGCTGTTTCTCAGGCCATAAGATGCTTGCTCCCACCGGGACAGGTGTCCTCTGGATGAAGGAGCCGATCATTCAACCGATGATGCTGGGTGGCGGGATGATCGAAGAGGTGCATCAGGATGGATTTATCCCGATCGAGGGATACCAGCAGTATGAAGCAGGCACTCCGAACATCTCAGGCGGAATCGGGCTTGGCGTTGCTGTCGATTACCTTGAGAAGATCGGAATGGATCAGATCCGTCGCCACGAAGAAGAGCTTACCACCCGTCTGATAGAGGGGCTCTCGCGGATCGATGGAGTCACCATCCATGCACCATCCAATCCAGCATCACGGATCGGTGTTGTCTCTTTTTCGATTCAGGGGCTTCATCCTCATGAGGTTGCAGAGCGTCTTGATAGCGACTATGACATCCTGGTGAGATCCGGCCATCACTGCTGCCAGCCGCTGATGGAGTCGCTTGGCCTTTCGAATGGAACGGTGAGGGCAAGCCTGGCCCTCTATACCACCATCGATGAGGTCGATCTCCTGGTAGCAGCGATCCGCGAGATCACACAGGGCCTTTGATCCTCTCGGGATGTGAGAAGCAGGCGGGCCTGCCGTCCCGGGTATGAGAGATGATGCAGAGGTTTGTCTCGTCTGCAATCGAAACGGCAAGATCTGTTACCTGCCCTCTTGATAACAGGATCGGGATTTTGGCAAGGAGGCATCTCCTGACCATTTCGGAGGTAATCCTGCCGGAGATCCCAAGAACGGCACCCGAAAAGTCAAGGCCGTGCTGAATACCATACCCGATCACCCTGTCAACAGCAGGTGAACAGCCGATATCATGGAACGAGGCAATAATTCCCCCATCCCGATCCATCAGTATTGCTGATTCTTTCTCACCCGGCAGTTGTGAGAGGATCTTTCTTATAACAGAAAGAGAGATGGGATTGCCGCCATCCTCAATCCGGGGAAGTGATGTCGTGTCAATGTAGGATGTACTCCCCCCGCACCCGGCAAGAATAGTCTTCCTCCGGCCGGTGATCCGAAAGGGGTTTGTTGTCAGGACACTGATCCGGTTCTTCTCGAATTTGATTGATTCGATATCATCTTTTGACCTGATGATCTCTTCTGAGAAGAGGTACCCGATTGTATACTCCTCAAGACTGCCCGGAGAGAGGATCGCCGTCTCTGCATGGCGGCCATTCACAAAGAGGGCAATTGCCGTCTCCCGGGATGCATCCTCTGTTGATTCCAGCAGTTCTCTCTCATCAAGGAGAAGACAGGGGAGGGAATAGAAACCAGGATGAGGCATAGAGATGAACCATTCTTCCAGAGAGCAGAACGAAGATCTGCCCCTGCTTCAAAAAAAATTATTCCTGAATCAGTTCGACATCCGCGATGTCAAACTGTCTCCGGAGAAGCTGCTTGGCTTTTGAGATATTCTTACCTTCTTTGCCGATTGCCAGGCCTCGATCATCCTCACGGACTTCGATCTGTGCAACACGCTCATCATCCTCGCCTTCGAACTCAATCGAGAGAACTTCTGCTGGGAGGAAGCAGTTCCTGATGAACTGAACGAGATCGTCAGAATATTCAACGACCTCAACACGCCTGTCAAGGGCCTCGGATGCCTTCTTGATTGAGGCGCCCTTCTTCCCGATTGCAAGACCCATCTCGCCGGGGTTGATGATAAAGATGACCCGGTCATGCCTGTCATCGATGACACAGTCGCGTGCACCTGCACCTGTGAGGCTCTCGAACTGGGAGATCAGGTGCATGCAGTCTTCATTTAAGGTTATTTCCGACATATCAAGCTCTCTGAATATTTAGAATGTCGGATTCACCGGCGTTAATGACTGCAAGTGCGCTCACGATGAAATCCTTTCCGCACTCTTTGCCGAGCTGGCGGCCTGAGCCATTGTAGTGGTATACAGCGACTTTCTCCTGCGCTTCAACGATCTTTTTGAAGTCTTCCGGGCAGTTCTTTGCAATAATTACGAGCCTTGCGGTCTCATCCTGAATGCTCGCTTCTGTGCTGTTTCGGCCAAGAATGACCGTTCCGGTCTTCATTGCCCTGCGTAAAGATGTATTGAAATCCATTAGTTGTCACCTGTTTTGGTGATTGGTTGCATTGGTTTTACGACCAAACGGACATCGCCGGTTCCAAGCCGGATCGGCTGGCCGACGATGACATTCTCTGTCACGCCGCAGAGTTCATCATGCTCATGAGCAATTGATGCATCAAGGAGGTGATTTACGGTCACCTCGAATGCTGCACGTGACAGGACACTTTCTTTCTCTCCGGCAATCCCGTGACGGCCGATCTGCTTGACCTCGCCATCCATGCACATCATATCTGCGACGAGCATGATATGGCGGACATCAACACCGATACCCTGTTCACGAAGCGTGCTGTTTGCCTCATGGATGATGGCATCCCGGGCAGCCTCGATCCCAAGGACATGGGATATCTCGCTGATATTATTCGTTCGGGTACGGGTGGTGTCTACACCCTCTACCTCGAATACGTCTTTAAGATTAGAGCCTTCAGTATATAGGATATACTCTCCGGACTCCTTTCTGACGACGACACGCTGGATATCATCGATACCCTGAACAATGACATTTCTGACATGTTCCTGAAGCTGGAAGAGATTCTGATAGCTATCCTGGTCTTTTGGGAGGAATCTGAGGATTCCCGCCTGTTCATCCACCTCAGACTCAAAGTCGCGGTAATGGCGCCGTTCGCGGATCTTCGCCGGAGCGCGCTCAAGAATATCCGCAACCTTGATCCGGCGCTTATCACATACCGCCTTGTTTAAGGTGACAACAACAGCCATACTCTCCATGTCTGTCGTGATATCACCAAATTCATGAAGCGGTGATGCTTCGATATCCCAGGAGACTTCACGGGCACGGTCACGGTTATCACGGTACCCATCCTCAAGGTGAATCGTCATTGCTGGTGTTGACGGTTCACGCCTGGCATCCATAATCTCAATGAGACGCGGCAGACCAAGGGTGACGTTAATCTCAGCGACACCCGCATAGTGGAAGGTCCGCATCGTCATCTGTGTACCCGGCTCACCGATTGATTGTGCCGCGATGATACCAACCGCCTCACAGGGTTCGATCCTGGTAGAGAGGTATTCCTTCACGACCCGGTTGAGGATCTCATCGAACTGCTCATCAGTCACCGGTGATTCCTTCTCTTCTCTCTTCAGAAGGAGGGTGATCAGCTGATCGTGTGTCTTGACCGGGAGATTTGCATCATTGATTCTGAGGATTCGGCTGATTATACGCTCAAATACCTCATCCTCAACTTCGCGCTCAGAGAACCATTCGGTGATCAGCTTGTGAATCGTCTCCGGGAGGGTATGTGAGTCGATCCTGTCAATGTACTGTTTGTTCATCTCAGATCTCCTCCTTTAAGACACTCTCAACGATTCCCTTGACATCCACCGGATCTCCAAAGGCACTCTTTGTGGGATCGGTTCCATCCTCTCCGTACTTGAACTGGATGATCCGCCCGCCTGTTGTTCTGACGGTGCCGTCATAGGCGACTTTTAAGTCCTGAAGTGCATTGATCAGCCTCCTCTGGAGGTAACCGCTCTGTGACGTCCTGACCGCAGTATCGACAAGACCTTCACGGCCACCGATTGCATGGAAGAAGAACTCTGTCGGTGAGATTCCACTCTTATAGGAGTTCCGGATGAAACCATGTGCTCCTGCACCCTGGTCGTATTTCTTGAAGTGGGGGAGGGTTCTCCCTTCATATCCACGAACGATACGCTCACCACGAACAGACTGCTGTCCGATACATCCGGCCATCTGTGTCAGGTTCAGCATGGAACCACGGGCACCGGAGACGGCCATTACGACAGCAGAGTTGCCAAGACCAAGGTGACTGCCTGCAATATCACCGGTCTTGTCCCTCGCCTTTCCGAGGACCTGCATGATCTGCATCTCAAGTGTCTCCTCGGCAGTTCTTCCGGGCATTGGTTCAAGCTGGCCGTTGTTATAGATCCGGATCCTCTTCTCCACATCCTGTTCGGCCTCATCCAGCAGATCGCGGATCTGTCCATACTCGGTCCTGCTGAGATCTTCATCATCAATCCCAAAGGAGAAGCCGATGAACATGATACTCCGGATCGAGAGTTTGGTCATATCGTCGATATATTCGCGGGCCCTTTTCAGGCCGTGTGTCCGGATGATCCGGTTCATTATCGCGCCTTCGAACGCACCAACGGATTTCTTATCAATAGTTCCGGAGATGTGATCCCCATCGATGATCCTGACATAGGCATCACGTTCGCAGAGATCTTTTTTGCACTCATTGCAGTTCACGCATGATGTTGCCCGGTAGACCATGTTCAGTCCGCGGGGCAGGATCATCGAGAAGACCTGTTTATTGCTCCAGTACGATACGCCATCCTCGACCTTGCCGGGCTTTGGAAGGAACTCGATATCCGCATGCCGCAGGAGATAGAGAACTTCAGGCTTGGTAAACCAGCGCAGCTCATGCGTCAGGAGGAAGATGCCGGAGATGTGATCGTGAATCCCGCCGATGATTGGTCCGCCAAAACGCGGCGAAAGGATATTCTCCTGAACCGATGCAAGAAGCGAGGCTTCTGCTCTTGCCTCTTCGGTCTGGGGAACATGCATGTTCATCTCATCACCATCAAAGTCAGCGTTATATGGCGGACAGACTGCCGGGTTTAACCGGAATGTCTTATCACCCATCAGCTTGATCCGGTGTGACATGATGCTCATCCGGTGAAGCGATGGCTGACGGTTGAAGAGGACGATATCGCCGTCCCTGAGCTGCCGGTCAACGGTCCATCCAGGCTCGATCATCGAGGAGACCATCTCACGGTTATCGAGAAGGCCTGATCCGCCATGGAGACGGAGCCTTCTGTTATCGGGGCGGATGGCATAGTTTGCGCCACAGGGATCGCGGAGTGTCGGCCGCTCGGGTCCGACAAGAACCATTGAGCGGAGCTCCTCAACATTCTCTTTTGTCACGCGGATTGGAACCGACATCTCGTTAGCGATTGCAAGCGGGATACCAAGTTCTGATACCGAGAGATTCGGATCAGGAGAGATGACTGTACGGGCAGAGAAGTTGACACGCTTTCCTGAAAGCGATCCCCTGAATCGCCCGTCCTTTCCCTTCAGTCTCTGTGAGAGGGTCTTTAATGGCCTGCCGGAACGATGGCGTGCAGGCGGGCATCCGGCCACCTCATTGTCCATGTAGGTGGTCACATGGTACTGGAGCAGTTCCCAGAGATCTTCGATGATCAGCTGGGGTGCTCCTGCATCCTGGTTCTCCTTGAACCGCTGGTTGATCCTGATGATATCGACAAGCTTGTGGGTCAGGTCATCTTCAGAACGCTGTCCGTTCTCAAGGATGATCGAGGGGCGCATCGTCACCGGGGGAACCGATAATACCGTCAGAATCGTCCATTCGGGGCGTGCCACGGTTGCATCGATTCCAAGAATCTTGAGATCGTCATCGGGAATCCGCTCAAGGCGTGCACGGATGTCAGCCGGAGTCAGCTTGTGCTCTGTCTTCCGGCCATCTTCTGTCCATGCCTCCATGAAGGTGGTCGGCTTTTCGAAGTTCACCTTCAGCTGCTGCTCGGCACAGTGCGGGCAGACCCGCTCTTTCTTGATATCCTTCTCGGAGACGACATCGGCAGAGAAGGGATCGTCACCCATTGCAGAGAATTTCTCGATCTCCTGTGGCTCAAGGAGAAGCCGTCCGCATGCCCGGCAGCTGACACGAAGAAGCTTCCTGATCAGCCGGGTATATCCGACATGGATGACTGGTTTGGCAAGATCGATGTGGCCGAAGTGACCGGGGCAGTCACCTGATTTCTGGCCGCAGGTCTTGCACCGGAGACCCGGATCAATAACTCCGAGACTTGGATCCATCAGGCCTTTGCTGTAGGGGAAACCATCGTCATCATAGGTGTCTGGCCAGATCACCTTACATACACTCATTTTTCTGACATCTTTCGGTGAAAGAAGGCCAAAATCTAATTTTCCTATTCGTTTTGGGCTTGGCATATTCAGATCACCTCAGACTATATCCTCAAGCATCAGTCGTGGTGCGATACCCATACTGATCATCTCATCCAGAAGGAGCTTGAATGCATAACTCATCTCTACCTCGTAGATGTCCGTCTCGGCACCGCAGGCAAGACATGAAGTAACCTTCCGTTTCGCATCATACATGGCAACCATACCGCACTGGGCACAGACCCATTCCTTCACG
>NZ_JARVGN010000086.1 GCF_029762515.1 Methanocalculus sp.
AGAAGCGGAATATGTCGTCAAAAAGATTGATTTTGACTACTTTGAGGGGAATTAGAGCGGAATTGTAGGATTAGATATTTCAATATTGGGCATTCTCCGGGCAGGGATTACTCTTTGATACTACTCGTTTCCCCCACCCTCCCCCCAACCCGATTTGTAATCACTATCATCAATTCAATGAATAATATTATATAAATCCCAAACAATCATTAATTTAATGTACCTTTCAAAATTACGAATTCAAAATTATCGCTCAATAGATGAATTGGATATTATTTTCGAAAAGGGGAAGAATGTTATTATAGGGAGGAATAATTCTGGAAAAAGTAACATATTGAAAGCCATTGATATTGTTCTTGGAGAATCGTTTCCTGCATACCATAAAACACAGAATATTGCAGAAAATGATTTTTACAAGGGCAATACTGATAAACCCATTTATATTTATTGCGAACTGAGATGTGATCGGGATGAGGAACTTAATTATGAAGAGATGTATAAAAATTGCTATGGCTTTTTCTTACATGGCAATTATCAAAATTCACAATATGACCATGAATATGGCGTAAAATATATTACAGGAAAAGCAAATCAACATATAATACAAGACCCAATGTTTTGGCATGATATCGAAAAAATCATTTCAATAAACAAAGATGATCCAGAGGTTCATAGTTATTATATCAACGGAAAGGCTCGATCTTACAAACCATATGAAGAGGAGTTTAGAGAGAAAGAATACTTTGCTTTTGCATTTAAAGCGACCCTAGAACAAGATAAGAAAATTAAAAAAGAAATTCGATTTCTTTACCGAGAAAACGAGAATTCTAAATGGTATTTGTCATTCACAGCACCCATTAGAACCGAGTTTCTTCAGAGTGCGATTATCCCGGCTTTTCGTGATCCTTCCCAACAGTTAAGGATAGCAAACTATACATGGTATGGAAAATTATTACGTCACTTTTCTGCACAAAAGTATGATGAGCTAAAAAATGCATTTAAAGCAGTTAAAGACGTAGCCCATGAGGTCTTTTCTCCATTGGTTAAAGATATCAATGATAAACATACGTGTATTGCTTTTCCTGAAACAAGTATCTCTTTTGAGTGTGCCCCAGACTCAAAAGATGACATTCATAAAAACGTCATGATATACGTAGATGATGGTTTTAACAGTTTATTAAATGATAAAGGAGCAGGCATACAGAGTGCAGTTATTATTGGATTATTTAATTATTATACAAGATATATATCTCACTCAGGAAGTTCATTACTTGGAATTGAAGAGCCTGAGTTGTATTTACATCCACATGGAAGAAGAGTTATTTCATATAGATTAGATGATTTTGTTGATGGAGGGAAGAATCAGGTTATTCTTACTACACACTCATCAGAATTCATAACTTCCGCTCATGAAAATGTGAATTTGGTTGTGGTTAAGAATGATAAAGAACTAGGAACTACTGCTGTGAATACCAGATTCGATAACCCAAAAGAAAAACAAATCCTCGTAAAAATAGAGAATTCTGAGATGTTCTTCGCAGATAAAGTAATTCTTGTTGAGGGAGGTGAAAAATATATATTGGAATCTCTTGCGAAACACTACGGTACAATAATAAAACCAGATCTAGGAGAAAATTGGTTAAACGATTGTAATATTTCAATCATTGCTGTGAGTGGAAAAACCGAATTCTGGAAGTATGCAAAAAAGTTGAATGAATTGGCCATTGATAATTATATTGCAGCTGATTTTGATTTTCTTTTTAATGGATTGAATGCATTTGTCAATGAAATTGATGCAGATCCAAAAGTAAAAGAAGGTGTAGATAAACTTAAAAATATAATAGGCTATCAAAATGAGGATAATAAAAAAAACATTGATGACATAGAAAATCCAATAAACAGAGAACATGTTTCTTCCGTAATACATTGGATAAAACGTTTTAAGTTTACGAATACCCGATTATACGTTCTCAGGGGAGATTTGGAATATTATTACAAAACTAAAGCTAGAGAACAATTCAATGGCATCAAAGGAAAAGAGATGAGGCCCATTTATTTGGTATCAAATCTCATTGACGAAGAAACCACAATTATCGACCTAATTGAATCAGATGACTACTTTGGATTATTTGAGATGATTTTGTCCTCTGATCCAGAAACAGAGGAGGTTAAGCATTGCGAATTAAACCAGAAAAAGAATTGCCAACGATTCAATGGAGATGGTTAGTATAACAGATGTCGATACTTGGAACTGCCTTTCTAGGGAAGAGGAGCAGAGATGGCGTGAGATTCGCAATATGGAGTCTTGGGAATACAGTGAGTCCTGTTCTAACTGCAATAAACGCCAACACCAGATTGTCAAAGCCCCTCAACACATCGAAGTCGAAGTATGGTGCTGGACTATATCTTGCTACGCGTGTAAAAAGACAACTCCTGTAATATGGACGAATGGTGAATCAAGCAGGTTTATCAGGGAGTCCATTAGACCAAATACTTTTGAAAATTTACCCTGTGCAATTGAACAAGAATATCCCTTATTTAAGAAAGGATTTAAAAAGACGAAGAATGTTGAAGAACATGGAAATACGTGTGTCCATTGTGGAGCCTATCAGGGAGATTGGTTTGTTTGGCATGAGTATCTAGAGATAGCGTACGAACCCGAAAGTGTTAGTGAAAGTAAGATCATTCTGGTGGCGTTGACAGAGTATGAACAGCTCTACTATGCAAACCCAAAGCAATTATTCAGAATGCACCATCCTCGGAAAGGTGCTTATCGAGATCTCTGTCCTGATTGTTATGATTTGTACAAAAAGAAAAAGATTTAACGTCATAAAGCCTCAATTAAGACCCCTTTTTTTAAGATCCTCCCTATTCTCCCCATCTCACCAAACCCCACCCCTCCAAAAAAACCCTCCCTAACAGGAAAAGATCTCTTGTACTAGTACTGCTCACAACAATAACACGATAACTCCCAAATCGAAAAATCACTCACACCCTGCCGCTCTTTCTTATATACCCATGAAACAAACAGAAGAGGCAGAAACGGAAAGAATGAAAGGAAGGGGTTCTTTCCGGAACTGAGAGTGGAACCTCTTTTTCTATAACCTGCTGAGTAACAATAATAACACGATAGTACCTGTTGTCCGGCAGTTCCAGCCCCCCCCTCTCACCCTTTTTCCGGCAAACCCCATCCACCCCCCATTCACCCAAAAGAACTATCGTCTCTTTTCACCAATCCCCTGACATCTGATACCACTCACGAAAAAAAGCAAAACAAAAACCCACAAAACATAGCCAAAAACTGACAGAAACCCGAGAAAAACCACATGACCCGAAAAAAATTCACTCCATTCATCCTCATCCTCCCCCTCCTCCTCCTGACAGCCGCCTGCCTGCTGTCAGCGGGGTGCATTGTACCAACAGACTTCACCGCACCAACGGATGTACCCGGCGCACCAGATAACGGCACCGGGGCGGAGATCTCCCCCACTCCCACCGGACCCAATTTCAGGATCACACCACTCTATTTCACCTCCCTGCATTCCATGCAGAGAGCACTCGATCCGGAGATCTGCCTTGCCCTCCCCGGCTATCTCCCGGAGGGGTATCTCTTTGCCAACGGTGCCTGGGCACCCGCATCAGATACGGGCTGGCGCAGCGTTGGTTACCAGCGGGGCAGCGAGAGAATCACGCTGTACCAGCAGCCCCTTGATAAGGGAGCATTTCCGATTGGAAGCGCCGTGGCTTCCATGGCTCCGGCTGATACAACAATCGCTGGCGAACCGGCCACCCTGGTTGCCGGGAAGATGACAGAGCTCTTCTGGAGCAGGGATGATCTCGCGTTCCGGCTGACGGGGACCCTCCCGGCAGAGGAGATGATCAGAATCGCAGAATCCGTCCATCCTGCCCCCTATGATCCAAACACTCCCCCTCTCTACGAGTACCTGCCTCCGGCAAACCCAATGGACAAGAAATTTGAGATCGGCCAGACGCACTCGGCAGACAACCGCACCGTCACCTTCGTCTCGCTGGAGTGCACCCCGGATGGGTGCGAGGCGGTCTTCCTGGTCGATCTGGTCGCCTCGTCCACCATCGATCCACCCCCCGGCGGGATCAGCCCGCCCCGCTCCCCTGATCCGGTCGCTGATTTCGGGCTCGATAACGGCACCCCCCTCCGGACAACGGGATCATACAGCTACCGGGCCGAGGGGGATGGCACCCTCATCTTCTGGCGAACCGATCCCATCCCCTCTGACGCTACGTTTTTTCATGCAACCTTTACGCAGTTCCGGGAGCAGATTGGTCTCTGGGAGTTTTCCGTGAGCCTGTAAAGAGAGAGAAAGAAAGAGGGGGGGAGAGCCGGACAGGTAGCTGCTGGTACGTGCAGTACCCATTTCATCAGGTTCCTGCTGTCATAAGTCCTTTATTGAATAAGCGTCAATATCACGTCCATGGCAGAAGAACCATATGATTCACTGTTCACCACCGATTTTAACGCATGGGTAAAAGCAGAGGTCGCCCACCAGGACGAAATGGTCGCCAACCCCCACATTGCAGAGACCGCAAAAGGAGCAATAGAGTACGCCCGTATCGGGGAAGGCCCCGTGGTGCTGGCCATCCATGGAGGGCCCGGAGGATACGACCAGGGTCTTCTCCTCTTCGAATGGGTGACAAAGTTTGGTTTCTCGCTCATCGCCCCCAGCCGTCCGGGATATCTGGGAACCCCCGTCACAAGCGGAAAATCACCCGCAGAACAGGCGGATCTCTATGCCGCACTCCTTGATACGCTCGGTATCGACAAGGTTGCCATCATCTGCGGTTCAGCCGGCGGGGCATCGAGTTACGAGTTTGCAATCCGGTATCCAAAACGTATCACCGCACTTGTTGCTGCCGATGCCGTTGTCTCAAAATACCTCATGCCGGCCAATGCCGGACCGGTTGCCCAGGCCCTCTTCCTGAGCGGCCCGGGAGAGAAGCTCATCAACTACTTCACAAAACACTACCCCAGACAATCTATGCACGAGTTCCTCCAGCAGGAATCCATGCTCCGGCCCGAACAGATCGATCTGCAGGTGGAGGCGGCATTAAAGGACCCCCTCCAGATCCGCCTCCTCCTGCGGTTTTCGCGTTCCATGTCGGAGTACCCGAAACGGAAAGCCGGCGTCGACAACGACCTCGACGGGCTCTCAAAGCTTGATGATCTCCCGGTCGGGAAGATACAGTGCCCGGTCCTTGTCATCCACGGAACCCATGACAGCGACGTCCTCTTCTACCACGGCGTGTACGCATGGGAGAACATTCCCGGTGCCGAGAAGATGTGGGTGAGGGAGGGATCGCACCTCTGTGCCTGGATCTCGCCGCAGGTCCACGAGATTCACGCAAAGATCCTCTCATTCTTACAGCAGCACACGTAGGGAACGAAGACCCCGTTTTTATTTTTGGCACCGCGACTCCTCCCTTCCCGCGACAGAGGGTACTGGCAAAGGCGGCACCCTCTTATTCGGCTGGTGATAACCTCCCAAACGCACAAGCTACGATGGTTTGGTTCCAACCCTGAAAGGAGATAAAACGCTACCTGATCACTACCCTCCTGATCGGTCGGGCAATAATAAAGATCGTCTGTGAATATGATTTTCTCCGGAAGCGGATGCCCGATCTCAACATTAAAGTTAATGTAGCACTACTGTAAAGTTGTTAAAACAATAGGACCGAACAGGGAGGAGAAGATGTACCTGGATATCGACGAGAAAGGTGCTAAAAAAAGAATAGTGAAGACCTTTGGGCCATTTAAGGAACAATCATCCGATTATTCAACAGATGCAGCCCAGAAGTCCGGTTCATTTACACCGACAGGTTCGATAGATCGTGGCCTAATCCACCCAACCCGGAGTCCCTCCATTGAGAAAGAGCAGAAAGGTCTCACACCAGTTGAGCGCACTGCCCTGGAACTCTCGATTAAGAGGCACAAAATGGCACTTAAACTGCTGGCACAGCACTAATTATCCTTTTTTTAGCAATTTCTCCGAATCCAACTTTCAATGTCTTCGGGTTCATGCAGATAGCTTGCAACCTCACAGACAAAGAGATCAATAACCTCTTCATCAGCTGTGATATAAGACCCAACTTCAAGTGTCAGGATTAATTCTGCAACGATGAGGGCCGTCCTCTTATTCCCCTGATAAAAAGGATGATGAGCAGCAATTGTATACAATAATCGGGCAGCTTTCTGATATGGATCATCGATAGAGTTTACTCTGTCAACAAGAAAGTCAAGCGTCCCACAGTCACGAATTAGACCCGCCATCCCTTTGTCTTCTTCTTCCTCACTCTCCTCAATGATTCGGATCTGGATTTTGAGACCTGGTACATACATGCAACCAGATCAACGAAAAAATCAGGAGAGGTATGCCTTCAGTCTCCAGATAAGATAGAGCGGAATCTCCAGAACCTCACCATGATCATCTGAATGCCGGGTAATATTCCTGAGACTGGTCCGGA
>NZ_JARVGN010000087.1 GCF_029762515.1 Methanocalculus sp.
GAGCATTAGTAAACTAATTGAACGGACACAGCTTCCATATCAATACAGAGATTATTTATTCCAATAGTCAATCCAATAGACTTTCCACCCATCATTCCCATCATACTATCAAGCGAAGGCAACAAGAAAAGCAACAGCAACAAAACAACCTACAGCAACAGCAACTTCACAAGCTAACACAAAACCAAAAACATCAACAGGTGCCCATTCATGTATCGTGACCACAGAATCGCCGTCGTCGTCCCGGCCTATAATGAGGAGCTTCTTATCCTCGACACTCTGGAAACAATCCCCGACTTCGTTGACCGCGTCTTTGTCGTCGATGACTGCTCAAAGGATGCAACCCTTGAGAAGGCCCGGGCGTTTGCAGAGAAGGATACCACCAAAAGGGTCATCGTCATCCATCACGAGAAGAACAAGGGGGTCGGTGCATCAATCGTCACCGGCTATAAGGCTGTCCTTGAGGCTAGTGAGGATAAAGAAGGGATTGATGTCGCCGCCGTGATGGCCGGTGACAACCAGATGGATCCGGCCTTCCTCCCTCATCTCCTCGATCCGGTAGTAGACGGGAAGGCCGACTACAGCATGGGCAACCGGCTCGTCGACCGTGAGTTCAGGAGCGGCATGAGCAAGTGGCGCTTCTTCGGCAACGCCCTCCTCACCCTTCTTACCAAGATTGCCTCCGGGTACTGGCAGATGGTCGATCCCCAGAACGGCTACACCGCCATCACACGCCGGGCACTCGAAATAATCTCCCTCAATGCCATCTACCCTGGCTATGGGTACTGCAATGATCTCCTCGTCCGGCTCAACGTCTATGGATTCAGGGTGAAGAACGTTCCCCACCCATCCCGCTATGGCCGCGAGAAGTCCGGCATCCGGTACAGCACCTATATCGTCCGGCTCTCCCGGCTCCTCCTGAAGGACTTCCTCTGGCGCCTGAAGATGAAGTATATCGTGCTTGGCTTCCACCCGCTCGTCTTCTACTACTTCTTCGGGGCATTCATCTCGATCATGTCGGTGTTCGCCGGGATCTGGACACTCTACTATAAGTTCATCCAGGGAGGCGCCATGTTTGTCCCGGCCGTGGTCACGTTATTGTTGTTCAGCATCGGCGCCCAGTTCCTGCTCTTTGCGATGCTGTTTGATATGCAGGCCGAGAGGAATAATGGCGGGTGGTATTAACGCTCTTCTTTTTCAGAGGTTCATATGAAGATTCTTATTGATATGGGCCACCCAGGCCATGTCCACCTTTTTAAAAATTTTATATGGGAGATGGAGAGTAGGGGGCATGAGATTAAAGTAATAGGAAGAGATAAAGACGTTGTTATACAACTGCTGGATGCTTATCATATACCTTATATTAAAGTTGGAAAAAAGGGTTCTGGGAAATTAAGCCTGATTCGAGAGTGGATACTTAGAGAATATGAGATTTATAAGATTGCAAAACGATTTAACCCTCACTTTTTTTTAGGGGTGTTAAATCCAGCAGTTGTCCATTCAGCAAAAATCCTCGGAAAAAAATCAATGATATTCACCGACTCCGAACCAGAGGTTGTGAAATACCCTATTGCGGACATGATAACCCTCCCATTGACCGACGTTATATTGACACTTGCTTCTGTTCGACATGATTATGGACGTAAAGAAGTGAGGGTGAATAGTTATAAGGAATTCGCATCATTGCATCCGAATTATTTCACTCCGGATCCTCAGGTTATCAAAGATGCCGGTTTAACTCCTGGTGAGAAATTCACCCTTATTCGTTTTGTAGCATGGGGTGCTTACCATGACGTTGGCCAGGGTGGCTTCAGCAACGAAGAGAAGAGAAAACTCATTCATGAGCTTCAGAAACATTCAAAAGTATTCATATCCTCTGAATCACCACTCCCCTCAGAATTTGAACAATATCGTCTCCCGGTTACTCCGGATAAATTGCATGACCTTCTCTCGTATGCAACATTGCTCGTTTCTGACTCACAAACAATGACAACCGAAGCTGCCGTCCTTGGCACACCAGCGATTCGATGCAATTCTTTTGTAGGAAAAGGTGATATGGGGAATTTTATTGAACTCGAAGAGAAATATAAATTGATATTCAACTACAGGTCTGCCTCGGACACAATCGATAAAGTGGTGAATCTCATTCAAATACCACATTTAAAAGATGACTGGAAAAGCCGGCAAGAGAGATTATTAGAGGATAAAATAGATATAACTGGGTTCATGGTCTGGTTTGTTGAGAATTATCCAGAGAGTTTTACTGAGATGAAAAATCACCCCGACGTGCAGTATTCCTTTAATTCTGTTGTGAGGGATATACGATGAACACCATCGCTTCAGGATCTGCGGCCTGTCATCTGTCCCTTTTTGCAAACATGGAATATCACCTTATCCCCTCCCCATTCATCAAGATCACCAGTGGGAGTAATACCCAAATAATTATACCTATCATCAACCAGACTAAATCCGTACACCTAAGTAATGAAAACCTTTTCCACCACCTGATAACTCCACTACATTACAGGGTCATCGCTGTATTCCAAACCACAGAAGGACACAAACGATCAAGTCCTCGAAAAATACAGGAGTCCGGAAGTCTCGTGCTATCGCGATCACTCGAAAAGCATGCGGACTCCGTCGCTCCCAAAAATGAGGCGTAGTGGAGGGTGTATGATCTGTGAGTTTACTCTCTTTCGTCAATGGTCGGGTCGGTTCGATAGCCGGTGCTTGTTGTTGGGAAGACACTGTTTACGGATGAATAGAATTCCTTTGATAGGATTAAGAGAGGCTATTTGAATGCTCAATAAGCAATTATTTATTTTAGCACACACCCTTATTGAACGTTCATTTAATCAAACTTATAAGCGTCTGGTGAAAAACCAGTGGCGGCCATACACGGAGTTGAAAGAGGAGCAGGAGAAACAGCTCAGGCATATGATCACATTTGCGTATGAGAATGTTCCTTATTACCGTACCCTCTTTAAAGAGCTCAAGGTAAGACCGGGCGATATACGTACCATTACGGATCTTCAGAAAATCCCCGTTCTCACAAAAGAGATCATCAGACAGAACTGGGAAGAATTCAAGCCTTTAAATCTCTCGTCAATGAAATATTACACACAGCCAACGGGAGGGTCAACTGGCACCCCATTTCAATATAGGTTGTTAAAACAGGATCGTTTTTTAAGTGGTGCTCTTCTCTATCGGGGGTGGGGATATGGTGGCTTTGAGCCAGGCGATAAGATGGTCTTTCTTGCGGGATCGTCCCTTGATGTCGGATCCAAGTCCCGAATAAGTACGATGATCCATGAGATGGCACGAAACCTTAAGAAGCTCTCTTCATTTGATATGGGTGACGTGGAGATGAGGCATTATGCTGTGGTGATTAACAAATTCCAACCTAAATTCATTCGTGGATATCCCTCATCAATCTATTTTTATGCCAAATGGCTTCAAGAGAACGATATAGCTATTCACTCCCCGACTGCTGTGCTCACCACCGCGGAAAAACTCTTTCCCTACATGCGAGAAACAATCAGCCAAGTATTTGCATGTGAGGTCTTTGATGGATATGGTCTGAGTGACGGTGGGGTTAGTGCCTATGAGTGTCCTGAGCAATCCGGCCTGCATATCGATACCGAGCGGAGTGTTATGGAGGTTGTTGACTCCCATGACTGTCAAGTGGATCAAGGGCAGGGGCAGGTACTCGCAACAAGCTTACATAATTATGCTATGCCCTTTATCAGGTACGCAACAGGGGACGAGGTATCTATCACAGATGAAAAATGCAATTGTGGACGCGGCTATAAACTCTTAGGGGAAGTAATCGGCCGGAGTGTTGATGTCCTCGTCACCCCGGAAGGGAAGAGCGTACATGGATGGTTTTTTTTATACATTTTCTGGGAACACTGTCAGGGGATTAAAGAATATCAGGTTGTACAAAGAAGTGCAAAGGAGATTCATATCAAACTGGTTATTGACGAAGATTTTAATGAGGGACAACTCGAAACAATAAAGCAGATTATACAGTCAAAAAGTGCCAACTGGGATGTTCGGTTTGAATTTGTTGATGAGATTGAGCGGACTGGGGCGGGGAAATATAAATTCATAGTTAATGAGATGGGGTTGTAACTAATGTCTTTTACCTTATACGCCGTTGGAGATATTATGTTAGGAGAGCAGGATTTGTGTGAAAATTTTGGTGTAAAAAGCGTAATTATGAAAAATGGTTCAAATTTTCCCTTTAGAGAGGTTTCACATATATTTAAAGACGGAGACATTATTTTTGGGAATTTGGAATGTTCTATTCGAAGCACCAATTCAAAATCGAATGAAAAATCATCCTTTTTCTGCGCTGAACCTGATGTCATCTATGGCCTGAAAAACGCTCATTTCAATGTTCTATCAGTTGCAAATAATCATATTATGGAAAATGGGCGGGAAACATTTCTCGATACTATCAAGATTCTTACTGAGAATGATATACATCTTGTGGGTATCAAAAATACGGTTGAAACGTTCGATATCAAAGGCTATAGGATTGCTTTCCTTGCGTACTCTTTTATAGATGATTATATTTCAGATGCTTGTTATAATAAGATTAAATCTGAGGATGTTATAATCAAAGATGTTGAAAAAACAAAGTCTATTTCTGATTTAGTCATCGTATCTCTCCACTGGGGATGTGAATATGTTCCGTATCCTTCACCAGATCAAATCCAGATTGGCCGTAGCCTCATTGATGCGGGTGTTGATATTATACTCGGGGGCCACCCTCACATTACACAGAGTTATGAGATTTACAAAAACCGGCCGATTATTTATAGTCTGGGGAACTTCATATTTGATCATACATACATCCCCTCCACAAGAGAGTCATTTATTGCAAAGATTACTGTCCATGGCTCTCCTGACAATCTCGAATCAATAGATGTACACGTCATTCCCGTTATTATTGATGAATGTGATTATCACACTCAGGTTATTGATTCTCCACAATCGGATGCTTTTTTAACATCTGTCGAAACTATTCGAAATACGTTTGAAAATAGGTCATTGTCGGACTATAGCGAGTATATCGGAGACTACGATCTCTTATATGAACAATATAAAAAAACTGTAAAAAAGAATATGAAAGTCCATTTCATTAAAAATTTTTATAGGTATTCTTTTTCAACGGTATGCCACACAATTACATCTTACCTTAAAAAATCCCTAGGATGAAAGATATGAATATTCTCATAACAATGAAACTCTCAAATCGAAATTTGAGAACTCATATGTACCCTCTTTCAACATTAGACGAAGTTAATAGGATTTTTATTGTGAGAGATACACCCGGTCCCCATATAGATAAAGTAGAGTATTATTGTCCTCCGACATGGTTCTTGAAAGTGAGTCCAGTTGCGTTTGTTATAAAATTTTTATTAATGATGTTTATATCGTTTAAATATAAGCCAAAATTAATTTTGGGATATTTACTATTTCCACATGGTGTACTTGCTTTTACCGTAGGTATACTAACCAGGACGAAAACTGGTGTGAATTTAATTGCTGGTCCTGTTGATATTTTTTCTATTGGTAGCCCAATAGAACGTTTTGCTTATACTCGTCAATTACCTGGGATGACTACATATGGTCGAATAATGATGTCAATTATGAAACGAATGGATATTATCATAGCAAATGGGAGTTTCACCAAGTTATTTCTTACAAAGGAAGGTATTCAGGATAAAAAAATACACATCCTTTACAAACCTATGGAAATAGAATTTGATCAAACGAACCCATCTAAGGAAATTGAAATTCTTTTTTTAGGAAGATTAGCTAAAGTTAAACATGTTGAAACAGTTATACGTACTGCAGGTTATGTCAAAAACGAGATTCCAGACATCAAAGTTGCTATTGTTGGAGACGGACCTGAACATGCCAATCTTGTTGACCTAGCAAATTCTCTTAATCTTTCAAATACTGTTACATTTTATGGGTGGCAGGATAACCCACTGGAGTGGATAAATGATAGTAAAATATCAATATTGACATCAGAGCGTGAAGGATTTCCTCAAACAGTTATGCAATCTTTATACTTAGGAGTACCAGTTGTATCGTCGATGTGTGGAGATGTTATGGATATTGTTAAAACAGGATATAATGGGATTCTAATTCAGGATCATAATGATTCTAAATCGTTTGCAACGTCAATTATTTGGCTTTTACAACATCCCGATGATTTAGAAAAATATTCTGAAAATGCAGTAAAAAGTGTTAAGGATAGGGATTTATTGAGTGAAGCTCAAAATACGTGGTACACGATTATCCATGGTATGAAAGATACTTGTGCCAACAGTTAAAAGAGAATCCCAGTAAACCTACCTGGAAAAATATATATAACAACGCTTTACAACATAATGCATCTTACAATCTCAAAATAATAGGTTGCCTTCCCTCCTAAGCCTTAA
>NZ_JARVGN010000088.1 GCF_029762515.1 Methanocalculus sp.
GTGGGATCGTGCAACAACAGCGGCACTGTCATCTGTCACCCCCCGCATCACCTCGGCATAGGATGCGGCGGCGGCGGCGTAGTCGCCGTTTGATTCCTCGATCCGTGCCCGAGCATACCAGGTGCCGGGATCTTCGGCATTGAGTGCAAGGGCTTCCCGGTATGCGGCAAGTGCCCCTTTCATATCCCCGGTTCCTTCAAGGGCACGGCCTTTTGTGGCATGCATCACTGCCGGCTTGTACCCGACAGAGAGTGCTGATCCGATGGCGGCAAGGGATTCTGTGAACCTGCCAAGACGCATCAGGAGGTTGATTCGCCATGCAATGATCTTTCCATCTTCCGGGGTTTGGGCAAGGATCTCGTTGAGTACCTGCTCCCCCTCCTCATACCGGCCAAGCGCTTCAAGCCACTCGGCTTTCCAGAGAAGGATATCCCGGCGTTTCAGATCAGATGCGGGGAGGCGGTCAAGGCTTGCGACAGCCTCTGTAAACTTTCCGCACCGGGCATAGAGACCTGCCATTGCAATCCAGACGGCAGGGTCATTGGGAGAGAGTTCTGTTGCCTTTGAGAACGCTTCCAGTGCCTGGGTGGTATTCCCGAGATACCGCTCCCCGGATCCGATCAGGTACCAGGCCTGGGCATTCCCCGGTTCGATATCGACCGCCCGCCTGCATTGCCGTACTGCATCCTCGACCTTCCCCTTCTCAAAGAGCGCCTCGGCCTTCTGGATGTATGGAGCGGCAGACTCACTTTTCCCAAGAATATTTCCAAAGAGATCCATCGTTATCCACTCTATCAATAGAGGTTGCTCTTCAAGAAGAAGGGTGTTGTGATCGATAGATCAGTGAGGGGAGGATGAATTATAGAGAAAGGGGCGGAACACTCCTGAAGTACAGGGGATCCGGACAGAATTCCGGGGCGGGATAGGCCATATAAAGGGGAATGGTTAAAAATTTTGGAGATTTACCATCTCCGGACTGCGAGCAGGGCAACCAGCAGGGCCGCAAAGACGGCAAAGACCGGGAAGGGTGTTGGAGTTGGCTGTGGCAGGGGGCTGAGTGTCGGTGCGAGATCAAGTGTTTCGCCACTGGCAATTGATACCGCACCGCTCCATGTGCCGTATCCCGCAAGTGAGATGGTGACCTGTTGGGGGCCTGCTGCGAGATCGGGAATGGTGACCGGGGTGATGCCATAGTACCTGTCACCGACGTTTACATTCGCCCCGGTAGGGATGGAGGTGACCCGGAGTGAGCCGGTTTCCGCCGGGAGAGGTGTTGGAACAGGAGTTGCCGGTGCTCCCGGGGAGACGAGATCGGCAACGAGCATCTCGGTCTTGCCGGGATAGACGGTGACGGACCGCTTCCAGTTATTATATGCAGGCGGCCTCAGCTCAACGATCTGGAGGCCCGCGGTGAGCCCTGTCACAGTGCCGGGGGTATTGGTTCCGGTATTTGCCCCGTTGATGATGATCGGGTACCCGGAGGGGGAGGAGGTGACAGAGATGGATCCGGTCTTTGGGAGAGAGCGGGGGTTTGCATTGATGATTGCGGTTGCACCTTCCGAGACCGCCACCCGCTCGGACCACGAATAGTATGAGCCGGATTTAAGTTCGAGCACCCGGACGCCGGTCGCAACGCCGGTGAGTACCGAAGGCGTCGCACCCATCGGGATCCCATCCAGCAGGATGGTCAGGCCGGGATGGGCCCTGATGTCGATTGATCCCATCTTCGTCGATGCCGTTGGTTGTACCGCCGGGATCGAGAGTGTCACAGTGATCGTGTCATAGGCGCACCCGGCACATTTCGCCAGCGCACCGGCATGCTGCGGGGTGTCCGAGGCATAGACCGTATAGGTTCCGGCAGAGAGCCCGGATTTCCCGCTGATCGCTTGTGTAAACCAGGTATATTCCCACCTGCCTTCCGGCGTCACATAGGCCTTCACCATGTTCCCGGTCTCAGCAAGCGCCTGCCTGTCATTGAGCGAGACGCCATTTGGATTCATTCCGGGGCCGGTCATGAAGAGGTAGAGAACAGAGGTATGTTCTGCTGTGCCGGTGAGGGTGATTGGATCTCCAAGGGTGAGATCAACTGATGACGGGGTCGAAAACGATACCGCGGCTGATGCCGGAAGGGCGAGGAGTGCAAGCCCGAGCAGAAGATAGATGATCCTGTTCATGTTGTTTACACCGGCCTGATATCGATGATAACGCCATAGGCATATGGCTTGCCTGGATAGAAGAGCCCGGCAGGGGAGCCCCGCTCCGGCACCTGTTCGGTGTGTGTGAGGATATTCTGTGAATAGAGATGTACAGAACGGGTTTTATACGGCATACCGGAGTACCTGACCTCGGATGCGGTTTTTGGCGCATATCCTGATTCAAACTGGTCGGTATTGTATGCGAAGAAGGTGAGCATCAGGGGATAGCCCGCGGTTGGGATTTGAGCCTGCCGTCCCCGTGCATTCATCTCAAAGCTGAGATAGAGGGCATTGTCCTGTGTCAGGGGAGATGCCGAGAGCGTGACTGGTGTTCCTGCCAGTTCAGGGGGAAGTACGATGATGGGCGATTCAACCGGGGCTACCGGCACCGGAGTCGGGTTTTGTGTGGGAATCGCAGGGGGTGCCTCTGCTTCTGATGTGCAGCCGGAGAAGAACGGCAGCAGGAGGCAGAGGAGAAGGAGGATGGCGATACGTTTCATGATAGATGGATGATCGCATGGGAATAAAAAATGATATCATGCCGGATCTGGTACAGTCCGGGATGCAGAAAGGACAGTATTTATTGCCTATTCGTCCATTAGTAGATCATATGACGGATGAGGGTTACCCGACAGCGAACGTGCAGGGGAAGGAGATCCCCTACGATCCCGAGACGCTCCGGCGGATTAAGGAGCATCCCTGCTTTTCAGAGAAGGCATGCCATGCATTCGGCAGGGCCCATCTTGCGGTTGCGCCGAAATGCAATATCCAGTGCAATTACTGTGTCAGGGATTTTGACTGCGTGAATGAGTCGCGTCCCGGCGTGACGAGCGAGGTGCTCAGCCCCGGGGACGGGGTTGCCCGTGTCAGGGAAGTGATGGAGAAGTTCCCGTACGTGAAGGTGATCGGGATCGCAGGCCCCGGTGAGCCGCTTGCAAACCCGGAGACGCTGGAGACGATCAGGCTTGTGCATGAGGAGTTTCCCCATCTCATCCTCTGCCTGAGCACAAACGGCCTGATGCTCCCCGAGAATGTCGATGAGCTGGTGAAGTACGATGTCTACAACCTGACGGTGACCTTAAATGCAATAGACCCTGAGATCGGGGCGAAGATCTACTCGCATGTCACCTACAAGGGGAAGAAGTACGAAGGGGTGGAGGGCGCAAAGATCCTCCTCGAACAGCAGCTGAAAGGGATTCAGATGGCTGTCGAGCGGAAGATGATCGTGAAGATCAACACGGTCTACATCCCCGGCGTGAATGACGAGCATATCCCCGAGATTGCAAAGAAGGTCGGCGCAATGGGCGTCTATAACTTCAATATCATCCCCCTCATCCCGCAGTACAAGTTCGAGGGTATCACCCCGCCGACACCGGCAATGAAGCGGGAGATGCATGACCGCTGCGAACCATATGTAAAGCAGATGAAGCACTGCCAGCGATGCCGGGCAGATGCGGTCGGCATCCTCGGAAAGGATGTGCAGTCCTGCCTTTCACACGGATCTGGCGAGAAGAAAAACGAGTAAATACACAATAGTTCAGGCAAGAGGCAATGAGCAGGATCGTGCTTGTTGATGAGGAGACCGGACAGCGGGTCCGCCACCCGCTCCGGACCCTGAAAGAGGCGGATCAGCACCGCGAATGGTACGAGCGGACGACCGGCAGGAAGTTCCGTGTCGTGAAGGTCTTCAGATCTGGGATCGGGGCGGAGAGGATAGATAAGAGATAATCCGCAGAAAGAGATGATGGGGAGATAGGCTTTCTTCTTTTCCCTTTGGGATCTCCTCCTTTCAGTACTTCATTCCATCCTTCTTCTTCCGGATGGATATCACTTCGATCACCAGCCGGTTATGCAGAAGAAAGAAGATGACACGGTAGTTGCCGGATCGCATCCGGTAACGCGGAAGATCGGCTGAGGAATCCACGATCTTCCGGACATCATACCGGTGATAATCAAGGTCATAGGCAAAACCTTCCAGATCGTCAAGGACGGCGGAGATCTGCTGTTTTGGAATCCATGAGATCTGCCGCTCCACGCGGGCCGGGATCAGGATCTGGTATTTCATCCGGCTTCCTCAGTATATGATAGGGGATTCTCGTTCCGGATGGTGATACGGAATAGGAATTCAGATCCGAAGATTCCAATCACAGGCTCAGATCCCAAGCTCCTTCCGGACAGCCGCAAGCGTCTTCACCCTGCCAGCCTCGATATCGGCAAGGCTCGCCCGTATATCCTCGATATCCTCGTCCGAAAGCGGCTCGTCATCATATGCCATGGATGCCAGCCGGGAGATGAGAGTGTCATAGCTCTCTTTTGGATGATGCTTCAGCGAATCCAGGATCTCCTTTGTCTCTCGGGAGATACGGATGGTGGTTGTGGAGGATGCAGCAGGAGCGGGGGATTGAGAGGAGACGGAGGGGGGCATATACCTATGTATACATACATCTACATAAGATGGTTTGCATCAGGATACAGTGGCACCGGGGTACAATAGCACAGGGGTTCAATAGCACCATGGTTCAATTGCCCGATGGCACCAAGGCAAGGCATCGGGGATCAGTGGAGGGTGCAGGGGAGAGTGTGGGTACACCAGATGCAGGCCCCGGCATCAGAGCCATTGAACATCACCCAGCCGGGGCGATCACCCCGATAATCTTCCAATACTTTTTCTGGATGGACGGCACATTCTATTACGGCGCGAGGGTAGCCAAGCCCGGCCAACGGCGTCGGACTTAAGATCCGATCCCGCAGGGGTCCGCCGGTTCGAATCCGGCCTCTCGCATTTATGTTTTTATACGTGATTCTTCTCCAAATCTTTTTCATCCGATGATACTAAACATCAACTATGTCCAACCCGGCAACAGATGACCAGACGATCTCGGTCATCTACGTGGATGATGAACCATCACTCCTTGAGATTGGCAGGTTATTTCTCCAAAAGACCGGCACATTCACCGTCACGACTGCGGAGAGTGCTGACGAGGCAATTCAGACTTTACAAAAACAGTCTTTTAATGCAATCATCTCCGATTACCAGATGCCGGGTATGGACGGGATCGCATTTCTGAAGTACCTCAGAACAGCTGGCGATACAACGCCTTTCATCATCTTCACCGGGAAAGGGAGGGAGGATGTGGTCATCGAGGCGCTGAACGAGGGTGCTGACTTCTATCTCCAGAAAGGAGGCGATCCGAAATCGCAGTTTGCCGAGCTCTCGAATAAGGTCAGGTATGCGGTTACCAGGAGGCAGGCAGAAGAAGCGCTTCTTCTGAAGAACGAAGAACTTTCAGCTGCTGAGGAGGAACTCAGATCCCAGCTGGATGAGACCATTGCCGTACAACACCAGCTCGCCCTCTCTGAACAGCAATACAGAGCTATCTTTGAACATACAGAGGCACCCACCGTCATCATCGAAGAAGATACAACCATATCGCTGGCAAATAGTGCGTTTGCAACGATCTCCGGGTATTCAATGCAAGAAGTGATCGGCAGGAGTTGGGCAGAGTTTGTCATCAAACAGGATCTCGATCGGATGATGGTGTACCACCGGGAGAGGAGGGAAGAGGGGGTGGAGCCACGAACACAGTATGATTTCACCTTCATCAACCGTTATGGTGATCCCAGTACCATCCATCTGACCATCGGGATGATCCCCGGCACACGGCAGTCGGTTGCATCGTTCCATGACATCACCGAGATGAAACTGGCTGAATCTGCCCTTAAGATGAGCGAGATACGTTACCGAAGACTCTTTGAAGCTGCACAAGATGGTATCTTGATCCTTGACGAGGATGATGGTGCGATCATCGATGCAAATCCGTTTGTCCTGAAGATGCTCGGGTATTGCCTTGACGAACTTCTTGGAAGAAGACTCCCTGAAATTGGATTCATCCGGGATAAAATCCTTGCAGAAGAGGCTTTCCTTCGACTGAAAGGAGAGGGATATATCCGGTACGAAGATCTCCCGCTTGAGACGAAAGATGGGCGGTTGATGGAGGTTGAATTCATCAGTAACCGTTATGCGATCAATGACCACTCTGTTATTCAGTGCAATATCCGGGATGTGACTGAGAGAAAGAGAGCTGAATCTGAGATTTTAGAGGCTCAGAGACTGCTTGGAGGCATGCTGGATGGCATCCCTGATATCGTTGGTCTTCAACATCCCGATCATACGATGGTCAGGTACAATAAAGCAGGCTATGAGCTCCTTGGTCTGACACCAGAAGAGGTTGAAGGGAGGAGGTGCTATGAGCTCATCGGGCG
>NZ_JARVGN010000089.1 GCF_029762515.1 Methanocalculus sp.
ACCGGCACTCTGTTGCAGCTTGCACTTATTGGAAATGCTGCGGGTTCAATCTCAGCTCCGTTAAATGTACCCAGGATCTTCTTCGGCTCACTCTCCATCTTCTCTTCTTCAGATCCAATATAGGGAATGACATTATCAAATATCGCCATGCCGGGAATACCCTCAAACCCTGCACCCGATATCGCCTGAAGGGTCGCAACGGTGACACCGGAGATACCAAGAGGCATCAGTGGTGCAAGGGATGATGAGAGCATAATGGTCGAGCAGTTTGGATTTGTAACGATACATCCATCCCGCCCGCTGTCATGCTGGAGATCAATGAGACCTGCATGATCGGGATTTATCTCAGCAATGAGCAGGGGAACCAGGGGATCCATCCTGTGTGATGATGCATTGCTGCATACAGTAACACCGGCATCTGCAATATCCATCTCCAGTGTCTTTGCGACATCCGCAGGAAGTGCAGAGAAGACGATATCAAGATCTTTCACAGCCTCGACTGTTGTCGGGCTCACGATACGATCAGCCACAGTCTCTGGAAACGGGGCATCCACTCTCCAGTTAACAACCCGTCCGTATGGCTTCCCAGCACTCCGTTCGGACGCGGTAAGTGTGGTAAGTTCAAACCAGGGGTGATTCGCTAGTAATTGGACAAACCGTTGGCCAACGGCACCTGTAGCACCAAGCACTCCAACATTGATCATGGGTAAACAGAAGTAAGGGTGAGAATATATTTAAGCGTTAGAGTTTTAATTCCGTCAAACTCTATCGGGGGAGATAAAAAAAAAGAATTATTCCATGTGAATGGCTTCAGCCGGACACTCATCCACACAGGTTTCGCAGTCAACACAGGTATCTGCATCTACAACAGCCTTCTCGTCATTCATAGAGATCGCAGCGGTTGGACAGATATCAACGCATGTTTCGCAGCCTGTACATTTCTCCTTATCAATAACAGCTACCAATTGGATTCCTCCTATAGTATTGTTTAAAAAAAGATGAGAAATAGGTTTCGATATACACACCACGATCAGAGGCCAAGAACCTCTTTCATCGTGTATGTGCCCGCAGGTTGACCCGGCACCCATTTCGCTGCCCTGATCGCGCCCCGTGCAAAAACAGAACGATCGTACGCGCGGTGAGAAAGTTCAATCGTTTCAAAATTGCCTGAGAATAAAACAGAGTGATCACCAACGATATCCCCGCCACGGATCACATGTACACCAATCTCATCAGCGCGTTCAGTCATTCCCTCACGGCCATACAACTTATCCCGTGCCCCCATCTCCTCTTCAAGGATTGCCAGGATTGTTTTTGCTGTACCGCTTGGGGCATCTTTCTTGTACCGGTGGTGTGCCTCGATCACCTCACAGTCATAATCAGGGAGGAGTGATGCTGCATTTCGTATCAGCTGCCAGAAGATATTGACACCCACACTGAAATTTGTGGTCTTGACAATAGGCACGACTCCTTCTGTTGCTTTTTTGATTCGTTCCTCCTCCTCTCCGGAGAAACCGGTTGTCCCGACAACAAGAGCCACCCCTGCGGATGCTGCAATTTCAATGTTCCTGACTGATGCACTTGCTATTGTGAAATCAATGAGGCAATCAGGTTTTCTCTCCCTGAGGAACTGCTCCAGATGCTCTGAATCCACAACAGGCTGCCCGAATGCCTCCCCGGAGCGAATGTCAATACCGCCCACAAAGGTGAGATCGGGATCTTCCTCAACCATTCTTCCGATGATTGTACCCATACGGCCAAATGCACCGCAAATTGCAACTTTAATCATAATGACTCAGTATCTCCTTCAATACCGCTTCTTTTTGAGGGTCAAGTTCGGTGAGCGGAAGCCTGAGCGGGCCTGCTGCTCCTCCCCTCAGCTCGACACCTTTCTTTACGGGTATTGGGTTTGTATCAATGAACATGCCACGGAAGAGCGGGGAAAGCTCATAATGGATCTGCTGGGCCCTGACAAACGATCCGGTCCGGCAGGCATCATAGAGAGTTCCCATTCTGGCGGGCTCAAGATTTGCAGCAACAGAGATGACTCCATGTCCACCCAGTGCGAGAATCGGCAACGTCATGTTATCATCACCTGAGAGGAGAGAGAATGGAACCTCCCTCTCCAGATCCCGGGTCATCTCGATGATCTGGGATATCTGGCCGATATCACCGCTTGCCTCTTTCACTCCGATGATATTCGGATTCCTTGCAAGTTCAAGGATCAGATCCGGGGCCAGGTTCTGACCAGTTCGTGATGGCACATTGTAGACGATGATAGGGATGCCGCAGTCAGCCAGTTTGGTATAATGTTTGATGAGCCCGGCACGATTTGGCTTGTTGTAATACGGGCTGATGACAAGTGCAGCGTCAGCCCCGATCTTTTTTGCAGCTTTTGTAAGTGTCAGTGCCTCATCGGTGTTGTTCGAACCAGTGCCGGCAATGACTGGTATCCTGCCTCCTACAGCTGAGACCACCTCTTCGATGATCTCTTCATGTTCGGCAAAATTAAGGGTTGCAGATTCCCCTGTCGATCCACAGGGGACAATTCCATCAATTCCCTCTGACAAAAGATTTTCGACGTTTGAACGAAGCCCGTTGATATCAACAGGCATCGTTTCTGTTCTTTGAAAAGGAGTTATGATAGCTGGTATTATTCCATGGATCATACGCTAGCTTATCTGCGTCTTCTGGTATTTACTTTTCTCGTAATGTAACCCGCCACACGATTTCGCACACCTTTGCTTTCGATGGTGGTGAGATTCGAAACGGCGAGTTTATTCTCATCAAATTCATTAGAGAAGTAATTGCCATGCTTTTCCAGGAGACCTGTTCCGATTGATTTAATGTAGCTTGGTTTGATTCCCATGTATATCGTCCTCAAATTTCCATAATAGTAATGCGCGATGACAACATAATGATTGTGTTTGCAACCGATGACGGATCCGGTCCAAGGATCCGTATCATCGGCTCTTTTCCAACAGCCCCGCGATCAATGATCATATCCGGGACATCCTCCTTACAACATGATGCAACGCCCCAATCCATCGTCTGTATGCCTGGTGGCTCATGTTCCCTGTCAAACCAGCATACAGTAAAACTCATATCCTCCAATAGAGCGGCCAGAGTCTCAGTAAACCGGATATTTGCAGCAGATCGTATCTCAGGGTCAAACCGCATTGCTGTCAGTACGATCCGCGCAACATGGTCACTTGCACCGAATGCACACTCTCCCACCGGGTGAACACTCTTCCGAAGCGTCACAATTCTCCCATCCACCCCCGCCACATCAGCCGGGCTTCGGGCACCTTTTTTGGCATAGACAATGTTGCTGCCAACTTCGGGGATAAGACGGGGATCCATCTTCTCCTTCAGCTCACTGACAGCATACGCGAGTGCATCGAGAATGTCGGTTTTTTCATCTTTATCAATCATTTGAACGCACCCAGATTCGTGTAACACCCTCGATTGCAGACTGGATAAAGAGATCGAGATCCATCAGTGGTTCAATCGATCGTATCCTGTCACGATCACACCCCGCTGCAAAGCCTTTATCTTTCATCTTCTTCTTCACGGTTTTTACCGTCACCTCTTCTATTGCCCCGCCTTTGACGAGGGCACAGGCGATGATGAGACCAGAAATGCTGTCTGCGGACTGAAGGCAGAGATCAACCGGGGTTGAATGACCCGAAAAGAGATGGTGGTTATGCTTCATGACAGCATCTGCGATCTCTTTAGATTTGCCTGCCTCACGGAGCATCTCAGCGCCAACAATGCCGTGCCTCTCCATATCTCCGGAGACGATCTCATAATCGATATCATGCAGGATACCGATTATCTCAAAGAGATCAGGATCTTCATTCAGATGTGGGGCAACAGCCCGCATGATTGCACCGGTTGCTACACAATGCTCAATGAGGCTCTCTGAAGTGACATGTTGCCTGAGGAGGCTCATGGGATCATCTGGTACCATACAGTATGGATCTTTTCTGAGGGAGATAGATTCTCTGGTTGGCATCCGGATCAAATGATGAAAGAAAGTGTGATCTACCGGGTTATCCAATGGTTTTGACAGGAGTTATGTGAAAACCATTAAGCCTCTCCTCAGGAGAATATATGTATGCAAAAATGGCTCATGGACATCGCCATAGGGGTTATAAGCCTCATTATATTCCTTGTTCTTCTCATTGGACTGCCAGCAATAATGAATCCGGGATACGCCTATCTGATCGCTCTCCTGATCTTCATATTCATCCTCATCGGAGCGGGATCAACGGTAATAGAGAAATCAATCTGAACCGGATAGACTCATTAAAAGATCCCCGTAAAATCATATATCTTCTTTTTCTTCGTTATTTTGCCCGGATGAGTTAATTTTACTCGCAGGTCTCTTATTTTGCTTCTTCTCTTTCCGGTAATATGAGAGGGGGTGGCTGATAAGTTTGCATTTTGCATTCTTCCCTGAACAGATCCCATGAGTCATCATGGTTGCACATGATGGTGTTGTATACCCGTCACTTCCCTGGCTGATGATATGATTCACCTGGTAGGATGTCACTTCAATATTGAAGTCACTCCCTTGTGAGAAGGTTCTGATAATCTCTGTTACATCCATTCCAATGGTATGGAGGAATGTAGTCAATGCAAATCTCCCCGAATGGGTGAGATATTTTCCAGTAACAGCCGCTTCGAAGAGCGCATGAATACAGGGTGGGAACCGTGACTCCTCGACATCCCCATACTCTTCAACGGTACGTTCGGCAATAATGGACTGGATAACCTGGAGATGAACAGACAGGCTGTCACAGACAGATTCGGGCAGGTCAAGAGGAAGTTGATCGAGGAGGAGTGTTCTGATCCGCTCACGGAGAAGAAGATCTTTCTCTTCTTCACTCAGAAAGACCTGTCCTTGTGATAGATCACGGTTCACAAGCCGGAAAGTGTCTTCCCGCAGTGTCTGTGTGATCTCGATATAGCGGGTGTAGGACATACTGTCTCCCAAAAGAGGCATATCCAGTTCCCGAAAGATATGAAGGCGAAGAGCATCGTTCTTCTCGATGGTCTGTAGGAAGAAGAATGCCCGTTCAGCCTCATATCTGGCAAGGGTCGCAATCCCTGAGCGGTTTTTTATGCAGGATACAAGAATTCTGGCAAGGCCATAACTGAGAATATCAAGGAATGGATCATCACTATCTGTCCATGCCCTCCCTTTTTTTGACTGGGCGGCATCACGTATTCGATCCACTGCTGCATCAAGGTAGATCCGGTTCTCAGGGTTGCCGGTAATAGTGCGAAGAGAATAACCACGTGATGCGATTACTTCCTGTGCTTCTTTTAAAAAAGGGTAGTGGGCAAGATCCTGCAGTTCAAGCCGGATTTTCATTAATCTGCCTCAATACGGGGTGCGAGGAGATAGGTGACACGCCCTTTGTCCTGGGCGATTGGGAAGAGGAACTGAACAGGATGATCAATTCCAAGTTGAATTTCTACAGTCTGGGATCGCCCGATTACTTTCCCCATATCCTTGAGATAATCAAGTGAGAAGAGCGAACGTGCTTCTGCTGGTTGAACAAACTCGACATCGTCTTTTCCAAGTTCAAGTTTGATATTATCAGTATCTCCCTCGGCGATCATGGTAAAGAGGGAAATTTCAGGCTCAATCTTCAGTGCAATCTTATCAGAGACGACTGAGGCTGCTTTAATAGCATTGTTCAGTGTTTCTCCCGGAACCCTCACAACTGCAGGCAGATTGAGTGTTGGCGGGTTTGGATCTTTTCGAATCGTCTTTGTATCCAGAAGTGATATCGAATACCGGTAGCTTTTGAAACTTATCGCGAGTTTTTTACTTTCAGCATCCAGTTCAAGCTCGATAGGATCACTCTTTCCTACCATCCCGAGGATATTCTTCAATTTCGCAATATCAAGTCCAATCTCAAGTTCTGTTGCAGCATATGACTGAAATGCACCTGCATCCAGCTCAAGTGAGATCATCGCAACATTTGAGGTGTCTACTGCCCGTGTGGTAAAACCCTTCTCACTTATATGAAGACGGCATTCACCAACCAGAGCTGATATGGCGTCGATCGATTCTCTGAACGTATCTGCATCAATAGTTGCTTTTAACATCACAAACCCCTTATCATATTGATACGAACTAAATACGGATAATTATATTGTTCTATTATCGACACACCCGATGATAAATGATGTGTTACATTTCTTTCATTATTTTGATTGGGGAGAGGAGAGAAGATGGGTTCACAATGGTCACGTGATTCGGCTTATACCAGAGCAACCGGTGAGGGATACAGATCTCGTGCTTCGTATAAACTGCTGGACATTCAGGCAAAATTCGGGATTATCCGTCCCACAGATTCGGTAATCGATCTTGGGTCTGCTCCCGGTTCATGGCTTCAGGTATTGAGGAA
>NZ_JARVGN010000008.1 GCF_029762515.1 Methanocalculus sp.
GCAAGTTCTCCCTTGTCAAAATAATCGGCAATATAGGGTATCTGTGTACCGCATGATGATCCAGAATAACTGAGCGGGGTTGCATGGCAGGCTTTTTTTCGGAGTGAGAGAATGCCTCCTAAAATGCCTGAATTCCTCACATATAATGAAATGTGTTTGTTGCTGATACAATTTGAAAGCCAGTCGAGGTATGGATGATACTGGCCGGAGAATAGTAAGCTTCGTTCAATCTCGCTTCTCTTACCGGTAAGATGAATATCAACGATACTTCCTGTCTGATACCCTTCGATATGTTGTGGAATATGGATGTATCCATTTGCAGTAAGTGCTGATCGCTGCATACCCGGGGCTCTTGAAAGGGGAGAAGCAACCATTTCATTATTAAGATTTCCAATGATAAGTGGCACAAACTCATCAAATCCTGCCTCTGATGTAATTGCCTGTGTCAGGCGAACGGTGCATTGCTCATCATCGTTGCCTGACATGCCCCATTCAGTGCAAAGGGGGATGACAAGTTCCCTGAGGACTGTCTGGGCAGCTTGTGGAGATCCCGGCAGTCCGATGACCGGTTTCCCGGAGACTCTGCTGATAATTGTTGGTTTGCCTGGTATCATGGCAATACCATGGACGAGAATCTCCCCGATTTCTGTTAGTATCCGGGAAGTGTAATCCCGTGATCCGGCAGAGGTGCCGGCAGAAATGATGACCAGATCATTCTCTGAAACTGCCTCTTCTATTGCAGATCTGATGCTTTCCGGTTGATCTCCTGTAATGGGATAACGTCTGCATGTTACCCCGATTCCGCTGAGCCAGACATCTGCCATCACAGTATTGCTCTCAACAACCTGCCCCGGACCCGGGATCATCCCGGATGAGACGAGTTCACTTCCTGTTGGGATCAAACCGACAGAAATGCTTGCAACATCAACTGATGAAATGCCATAGGTGACAAGGGGGGCGATATCATATTTTCGGATACAATGGCCGGGTGGCAGGATCAGTCCCTCTTTCTGTATCTCAGATCCCATCTTTCTGATATTCTGCCCCTGAAGTACGGTATTTCTGGTGAGAAGGTTCCCATTGTCTGAATATACATCTTCAACTGCTATAACTGCATTATATCCGGGTGGAATGCTGTTGCCGGTATTGACCCAGACTTCGTCACATAACCTGACAGGGTTTCTATCCGATGCATCTGCTAAATCTTCAGCAGATACTGCATATCCATCCATTGTGGAAATATCTGTGTTTGGAATGGTGAAAGAAGAATAAAGTGGTTTTATGGTGAGTCTGCCTCCGGATTCCTCCACAGGGATCGTTTCACTTTTTTCAGGATGGCAAAAGCTCTTCTTGAGGATCGTTACCGCTTCCTCCATGCTGGTGAGTGAGAGGTACCGTTTCACCAGTAGATCACCTCAACTCCTTCACCAGCTTCTATTCCTTCTTTATCCTGTGGAATGCGAATGAAACCATCACTTTCCACAAGTGTTCTCACCAGCCCGGATTTTCCTGGAAGGGGAGTGATGATGTCTCCGCTTCGTGCAACCCTGAACCACTCTTCTCTTCCACGCTCGGAGGTGATGTTCTCCTGTAATGTGCCATATCCGGTAGCAGGCCTGAACCTGGTGGTGCCGGAAAATTGTGCAATCATCGGAGTGGCGAGCACATTCAGCACGATATAGGTGGATGAGGGATGTCCCGGAACTCCAATAACCGGCTTTCCCCTGCATGTACCAATGATTGTCGGTTTTCCCGGTGCAAGAGCAAGCCCGTGGGCGAGAATCTTTCCCAGGCGGGTTATTATCGATGCGGTAATATCCTTAGTATCCTTGGAACTTCCACCTGATATCAGGACGGCATCACATTCATCAAGAGCCCTTGAGAGGATAGAATAACCTTCTTCAGGATCATCCCTGACAATCCCGTACATCTTTGGTGTGCCACCGTGTTCTGTTAGAAAGGCGGCAATAACCCAGGAGTTTACGTCCCTCACTTCACCTCTGCGAGGATTTGCTGTTGTTTCGACCAGTTCTATCCCTGTGGAGATAATTCCAATAACGGGCTTTCGTATGACCGGAACAGAAAAGACTCCGCTTGCAGCCAACACTCCGATTTCACGCGGCGATATGGTGGTTCCCCGTTGAATGAGTCTTTCACCAATTCTGAAGTCTTCATCCGGGAGAAGAACGTTTTCGTTTGGTTTTACGCTTTTTGTGATGACTACCCGGGGTCCTGCCCCCTCGGTATATTCAACCATTACAACGGCATCAGCACCACCTGGTAATTCCGCACCGGTTGGTATGTACATGCATTCGCCTTCATTGATGGTTCTGGCTTCATTTTGAAAACCCATGGTGGTGGGTCTGACCTTTTTCAGGATTGCAGGAGTTACTTCAGAGGCAGTTCTTATATCCTGTGATCGAACTGCATATCCGTCTTTTATCGATCGCCTGAAACCAGGTATATCTTCGGATGAGGTGATATCGGATGCTGTGACACGGCCAAGGCTTTCCAGTAATGGTACTGTTTCCAGGTCTAATGTTGGCGTGATAGTCCGGATTATGTCTATCGCTTCATCAACCCTGATTACTTCAAAGAACAGAACCATCTGAATACACCTGTTGATAATATATTTCTGTTTACTGATGTATATTGTTTATGATAAGGTGTGAACAATATCATTATATTTATATATGTTAATTCCTGTCAAAGATTTTTCATCTTTCACCAATGAGATGCACGGCCGTTTTCCAGATAGTCAAATAGTATAAGAACGATGAGGGAGATTCCCATAAGAATTGTAGCCGCGGCGATCGCCATATTCAGATTTCCTGTAGACATATTGATAAAGAGGGCTATTGGAAGGGTTTCTGTCTTCATCTGTGTTGCACCCGCAAGCATCAAGACTGCTCCAAACTCTCCCATTGCTTTTGACCATGTGATAACGGTTCCGGATATAATCCCTCTTCTTGCCATCGGAAGGGTAACTCTCCAGAAGGTGCCGGCATCAGTGCATCCAAGGGTTCGTGCAATATGTTCGTATCGTGGATTGATCCCGGAAAAAGTTCCGTTAAGCACTCTGATCAGGTATGGGACATTGACAAAGAACTGTGCGACAATGATACCAAGAGGGGTGAATATAATGTTTAATCCAAGTTCTTCAAGTGCTTTGCCAGCAGGGTTTGTGGCGAAAAAGATCAATAAGGCTATGCCTGCAACAAGTGGTGGAAGGGTAAGCGGTAGGTTGGTTATGGTACTGAAAAACCTTTTTCCTCTGAAATTAAAACGTGCAAGTGCATAAGCAGCCGGGATTGCAGCGCAGAGGCAGAGCGCTGTGGATACCAGTCCGGTGATTATACTCAGTTCTATTGCAAAAAGGATCTCATGATCAGTCAGGTTCCTTATCAGATCTTCTGGTTGTACAGACCATATGAGACTTCCCAGTATGATAATGGTGCTGATTGAGATTGAGAGTATTATAATAATGAAAATAAAACGGAGATTGGATTTCATCTCTGGTGCATGCTCCACTTCTTTCATCTGTTATTATAGTGAAATGGTGCCGTACTGCGGATCCGGATAGGGAACGAAGTTATGATCGGCAAATATTTGTTTTCCTGTATCTGATAAAACAAATTCAAGGAATATCTCTGCCATGTCTTTTTTCTCAGAAAATGTCAAGACACTGATAGGAATGACAGAGATAACATTATCCTCATTTGATAATCTGATGCAATCCATGGTTTCGGGATTAAAGAGATCCTCCATCATGATCGCCACATCGGCAGTACCCAGAGTGATATATGTGACAAGCTCATTGACGGTGGCGGTTCTGGCGACGACATTTTTATTCACTTCCTGAAGAATCCCCTTATTTTGAAGAATTTTATTTGCCTGCTTTCCAACAGCTGTTGCATTTGCATCTCCTAATGCAACTTTAATGCCTGGTTTGCCAAGATCTTCAATTGATCTGATCTGAGCCGGGTTTCCTTTAGGGGTGACGATAATCGGGACATGGTATGCAACAAGCTCACAATCGGTGACAAGCCCCTTCTTCAATGCAGCCTCATATGCTGGCATGCCGCCTGCAATAAAGAGATCTCCTTTTTGTGTAATCTCCATCTGGGGTAACAGTGTTCCGCTTCCTCCGAAACTATATTCGATTGTCACTCCGTGTTCCTTTTCAAACACTGTCTTGATATCTTTCATCGGGGCGCTCAGGCCGGCACCTGAATAGACAAGGAGTGTCTGCTCGCCGGATGAGCTTTCATGTTCCTGTGAGGACGCTGTGAGGCAGCCTGCAGAGAGGGACAATCCCATTAACAGCAGGAATACAATAGATGCAATTCGTTTGTTATTCATAAGGTTCTCGTCATTTCTTTAAAATTTAATGTTTTCTATATGATATTTATTAATAATATTTATTTAACCTGGTTAAGAATAATGAAAGAAGGAGATCGTGTCAGTTTATTCAGATCATTTCAGATTCTGTTTTGGTGTTGGGGGTTAATTGAACCTTCAATTTATCCTGATAAAAACTACCTCCGCGCGAAACTAGTCAGTTATGATCTCTCATCTGGTTCAGACATCGGGTTGATCTGAATCTGTATCATCCCAAAAATTGTACAAATAACCCGTTTTGAAGAACTGGTTTCCCACAGCACCTGGAAAACTCCGTCCGGCATCTGAAAGTATTAGAGCGACGCGTATCGCGAAAAGTGAACGGATCGAAGACCTCCTCAAGGTATGGGTGATATGGATAATGTTTGTCTGTATGATGTTGTGGAGGGATTTCAGTTCTTTCTGTCGCTTTTACCTGGTCTTTGCATAAAGTGCGCTGAGTGGCTCATCCAGGAGGAGCGCCCCCGGATTCATCACGATCGCCCTGCAATAGCCGTCCGCTGCTGTTTGCCTCCGGAGAGTGTATAGGATAACGATGGAGTATGTAGTCGATATGGAGCATCTCCCTTTCCAATACCAAGAGAGACTGAATCAAGGAAGAATTCTCTCATTTCTTTGGATATCCTGTATCTGTTTAATATGTCTTTCCTAAAACCTGGTAACTCCGTTCTAACCGTTCAAAGATTACGGATCGAAACGAAATTCATGGTGATCAAAAATGGTGCTGGTGTTGATCCTTTTACTGAGTATCTACGTGTTTCTCCTCTCATAAACTATATGTGGGTTTATCTTCGATATGTTCCGGCTGATCCTTATCCTGCTGTTATTCTTTTATTCCTGGCAAAAGCCTTAGCTCTCATGTGGCATTATCAAAATAGCCTCTCATGCTGTTATCCTCTATAACACAGCCGCGATCAATGACACAGACGGAATCGCCCACTGCCTCTGCATCAGTTGGATTATGGGTTACCAGCAGGCAGGGGATCTTCTGCTCACGTACACAGAGAGAGATCCATTCTCTGACAGCAATCTGGTTTTTTTGATCAAGTGCGGTAAATGGCTCATCAAGCATCAGGAGATCCGGTTTTGTTGCCATTGCCCGTGCAAGGGCAACGCGTTGTTTCTGCCCGCCTGAGAGGTGGCCTGCCCGGACTGTTGCAAGATTTGAAATGGCAAGCCGATCCATCCATTCATCTGTCCTGTCAGCCAGTTCCAGAGAATCGACGCGACGGGCTCTCAGGCCGAATGCGACATTATCATAGACACTCATATGCGGAAAAACTGCTGCATTCTGAAAGACATACCCGATATTCCTATTCTGTACCGGACAATTGATCTTTGACTGATGGTGATAGAGGATCCTCTTTTTGGTTTCTATCACTCCGGCATCCGGGGTGAGGAGTCCTGCTGTAAGCCTCAATACGGTCGTTTTTCCGGCACCGTTTCCACCCATCAGCACCATGATCTCCCCATCTGCAACCTCAAGGGAGAGATCAAGGGTGAAATCCCTGAGTTCCTTTCTGGCAGCGAATTTAAACATTGTACCTCCATTTCTCAGTCAGTAGTTTGACAGTCAGCATGATTGCAAGTGATATTGCCACAAGCAGAACCGATATGGTGATTGCTACATCGAAATCTCCCTGCATGGCTGCATATATGGCAAGGGGCATCGTCTGGGTAATGCCGGGCAGGTTTCCTGCAAACATAATGGTTGCCCCAAATTCCCCGAGCGCACGGGCAAATGTCATGATCGCGCCGGAGGTGAGTCCGGTTGCACAGAGTGGCAGAATGATGAAGAGAAAGGTCCGCAGGGATGATGAACCAAGTGTCTTTGCCGTCTCTTCGTATGAAGGATCCAGCTGTTCGAAGAGTGCTTTTGCCTGCCTGATGTAGAAGGGTGAGGAAACGAAGATCTGTGCCAGAATAACTGCGAAGGTCGTGAATGCAATATCAATTCCGATCACATTCAGGTACTTCCCAAGGAGCCCGGTTCTCCCAAAGAGGAGGAGAAGTGCAAGACCTGCCACTGCCGGTGGAAGGACAAGGGGGAGATCGATGAGTGTGTCAACGAATGATTTTCCGGGGTAGTATGATCGGGAATGAAAGTAGGCAGCCGGCGTTCCTATGAGAATCACGATGGCCATTGAGATGATTGATGTCGTAATGCTGAGCCAGAGCGCCTTTTGTACGGTTTCATTCGGGATATAGGTGGCAAGCAGCTCAGGCGTAACCCGCAGAAGAAGGGCGATAAGTGGTAACGAGAGAAAGAGGCAGACAATAAGAATGAGGGATGCACCAACTCCCCGCCCAACCCATATTCCAATTATCTGCCGCATAGCATCAGGTCTGTTGTTCATTCGAACGTAACCAAAAATCAGGTGGTGGAGATTGATGTAAAGCCATAATCTTTCAGGATCTTCTGGCCCTCATCTGAGAGTATAAACTCAATGAACGTCTCACCTGTCTTTTTGTTTGTGCTGTCTGTCAGAATACCAAGGGTATATATCTGGAGTGCATTGTATTCCCCGGGGATCGGAATGAGTTCAAGACTGCCGGTTTTTGCTGCACTGAAAGAAGATTCGTACACAAATCCTGCATCCACCTCGCCGAGACTCACCTTGGTTACAACACCCGGCTCGGTTGTCTCGTAGGTGACAACATTCTGAAATACAGCGTCCTTCCATCCATCAGGAGTATCTGGTGAAGCGGACAGCTTATCGAGAACAATACGGGTATTGATACCTACCGGCACCTCTTCGGTTCCCATCGCAATCTTAAGTCCGGGCCTTGTGAGATCGGTGTACGATTGTATATCCCCTGGATTTCCTGACGGAACAATGATGACGATATAATTAGAGGTAAATTTTTTGACGGTATCATTTACCAGGTATCCTCCACCCATTAACTCATTTGTATAGCGGGTTGAAGCTGACATGAAGACATCGGCGTAAGCTCCCATTTGGATCTGGTTTTTAATGGTCTGGGTTCCTGCGAGATTAAATGTGATTTTTGTACCGGGATACCTGCTCTCAAATTCACTGCCGAGATCTTTTGATACTCCGGTCAGTGATGCTGCTGTATATACAATCAATTCTCCCTGTGCTCCAGTTTCAACTGGCTTCTCTTCTCCCTGTATTCCGGTACATCCGGCAATGATGAGGGATGCTGCCAGAAGAATGAGTATAAGGAGGCAGGTGTTTTTGTTCATTATTTTTAACATAATCCATATGTATCAATTTAGTTGTAATAAATTTTCTTAAATGAATTAAATATTTATTTATATTAAGTGAACGTTGTTTACACAAAATCCGATGGTTTCCATTGGATTTGTATAGTGTTTGTTGTTGATTGGATGGGGTGAATGAATGGGTTAAATGAATGTGGTTATTTTTTTCATCAGATCCGGTTTGTGCATGTTCGCATACCAGAGCCGATCATATGCAGAAAAATGAGTATTTCATGATTCCGACAGGTGGGGGCGGCGATCATCATCAACCGGTATGATCGTGGCTTGGGCATCGATCTCTGAAGCAGGAGTGGCGATCTGTTGTGCATTCCCCTCCTGAATTGCTTTTAGGATCCGTCTGAGTAATTCGGCATCATCGGGTTGTATGGAGTCCATCACCTTTTTGACCATGAGCGGTACGGTATCCATCCGGTACGCAATTCCCTCCGCATCAACTCCTGTCATCGCAACCGGTATGTGAAGGGTGGCAACAGCTGTACTCATTATCGGGAAAGGGTCGATAACAATTGTCGGGATTGTTGCAAGGTGTTCATTACAGGCTCGTGGGAAATGGGCACCCGGATCGCTTCCGATGATCACACATGCATCAACCTCTTTCCTTGCGAGCAGATCAATGGCAGAGGTTTCACCGGGATTAAAATATGTGACTCCCCGGGCAAAATCAACAGCATACGGATACCCGGTAAGAAAAGTAAAAGTCTGATTCGTGCCATTGACATTCCAGTGGCCACGCATCGGGGTGAGAGTATATTTTGTGTGCCGGTTTAGTTCATCAATGAGTTCGATCGCGTTTCTGACATTTTTATATTTTCCCCTGGATTGAGTTAGTCCGATACCGGTGAAAAATGCTCCGAATTTTGCGTTGAGTAATATCCGGGCGAGGTTGATTAATGTATCTTTTGGAACCCCGGCAACGCTGTCAGGAAGAACGCCCTCTTTCCCAAGGATAATGGCCCTGAGGGCAGAAAATACTGCATAGTCACCACCGGATTTTATCTGGATGAATTCATCGGCAACCTTTGCAGTTTCGGACTCCCTCACATCGACGACGATTATTGTTCTGTCACAACTGGCATTTTCCAGAAAGTGGCTGTCAGAAAAGGTTGAATATCGGCTTAAATGCCGTGGGTGGGCTGCGAGTGGATTGGCACCCCAATAGACGACAACATCAGCACGGTGACGCACCTGACCAAGCGTACATCCGGGATGCCCGACCTCCTGGATCGCCATTATTGAAGGCCCATGGCATTCAGAAGAACAGTTATCGATGATGCCTCCGATACATTCTGCAATTTTGATGCCCACACATTGCGCCTCGCTGTGTGTTCCACTCCATCCAAAGAGTAAAGGCCGTTTTGCATTCCTGAGAACGTCTGCTGTGTATCGTATCGCCTCCTCATAGCTGGTCTCTTCCCATGCGCCTCCAACCTTTTTTATTGGTTTCATGAGGCGATTTTGAGCTAAGAATTTGGCATTTCCAACAGAACAGGCATTTTGACATTCCACAACGCGGTTGTCCTGAAGTGTCAGTTTAATATCGTCGCAGAGGCAGCCGCAAAGAGGGCATGTAACATCCTGTACTGTTGTTGTGCCTTCAGGAGAGATGGTTGGACATCCACTGGAAGGCTGGTCATATCTGATCCCCCCCTCCTCCTCAAGCAGATCCCAGGCAGATACCAGTTCTTTTGATGTTGGCCGGATCTCCACCATGAGTGTTTTAAAATCGGGGGCACCGACCGAGTGCGTACCCGGGGGCAGGATAAAATTTGCATATGGTCCACACGGGAGAAAAATCTCTCCTGGGGCAACATCCGAAGATTCAACAGTTCTAAAAACGGTTTTTCCAGTGACTGTCTCTATCTCGACATTATCTCCATCTTCAATCCCCATATCGAAGAGATCAGCCGGGTGTATGAAGCAGAGTGATGTCTGCTTGGAGTATTCAGAACTCTCTTTATAATACAGTTGTTCCCCCTGTTTGATCGTTCTCCCACTGTTCATCATCATTTTCATGTTTTTCCCTCGAAAATGCCCCCTCTTCATCGCATATAATGAAAAAGGAGAGTGTCAGTAGAGTATCAGCCGACATTCGTCCGCTTGCGATTCCTCAGCTCTTTTGGAGTGCAGTTCCAGTCAGAAATCTCATCCAGATGCTGGTTATCGACCCATCCGCTTGATACCTCTTTCCGGTTATCAAACTGGTGGACATACGGCTTGATATCGAGGAGGGGTGTCCCATCAAGGATATCAACTCCCTGAATCCGGAGTTGGTTGCCTTTGACTTCAAGCAGTCGGACTATTGAGATTCCTATTGGATTTGGGCGCTTGAAATGCCTGATTGCAAAGATTCCGCGTGTATGTTCGCCATCAAGAAATGGCCGCTGTAAGAGTGTATATCCATCGGCCCTGTCAAAATGGTACAGGAGAATGAGGTGGCTGAACGATTCGATCTCAGTCAGCCCCTCTTCAAACTCCGGTAAGAGTTCAATCGTTCCAATGGCATTATTAAAAATTCCCTGGATTGGTGTTTGTTCCTGTTCGGTGAATTCTGTTCTTACAACACCGATTGGGCGATAGATAACCTCTCTGTCTCTGATTTGTTGTTCGTTGTTCATATGTAAACCTCATTTATGTGTTGTTCATTCTGTTGTGGATGCTGGAAAATCTCGCTGTATCCGTTTTTGAAAATCTGTAAATTTCATGGCATCCATCTGATCGGTAAGAATCTTTCCGCTATAGGCAAATCTGTATATCCAGTCAATAACCCGTTCCACAACAGCTACAGCCTTTTCTTCCGAATCCACCACAATAAGCTCCCTTCCCTGCACCATGTGGCGTCCCCGCCGTCCTCCCACTGTGATCATATACCGGGGGGGGTGGCCTTTGATGATGTGGAACGGGCAGGAGTCAATGCACATTCCACAGTTCACACAGAGTGATTCGTCCAGGTGCAGAGAACCATTGACCATTATAATCGCTTTCTCTTTGCAGGTATGTGCACATGTCCCGCATCCCGTGCATAATCCCTCGTTCCGAATCGGAGTGCGAAGACCGGTGATGCCGATCTCACTTGCCCGTTCGCTTGTGCAGCCGTTTGGGCATGAAGAGATGGCGATACGAACCCTGATTGGCATATCCCGCCCATGATGATTTTTATCAAGCTGGAATAGGATATTTCGTGTATCAATGATGGAAAAACGGCATCTGTCAGTCCCCGGACAGGCAGTAATATTCACAACCTCTTCATATTCTGCCCCTAGGAACACCTCTTGTTTCTCAAGATCCCTGAGAAGTCCGGGGATTTTATCAGATGGGACGTGGGGTATTTCTATTGTCTGGCGTATCGTCAGGTGAACAGTATCAATACCAATTTTTTTAGCGGCTTTTCCTACTGCTACCAGCTGATCAGGGGAAATGATTCCCCCTGGTATTCGGAGACGAACTATCCGGCATTCTTTATTCAGCTCGGATATAACTCCTCCACTTTTTTCAAGTTTGTTTTCGATCTCAGGTCTGACTGACATGGTTACCTCGTGTGTTGTTGTATCAGAGTTGTTCTTTGGGATTGAGGGGGGATAGTGTATGAACCGGCATAAGCTCACGGAATGTCATGGTTTCATCCATTGTCTTTACGAGATCATCGATCTCACTCATCGGGATTGGGCGATAGCCAATCATTTCAGCGCTCACGTTGATTGTTTTTGTTTTTGGATTGAAGAAAGGATACCGGGTAAGATCCTTGTTATGTACATGACCATGAATCACCCATCCATCAAACGGCCTGATGAGCTCCTCTGGATCGTGAATAAAAAGATATGGGATCTCCCGGTATTGCATAAGAAGGCAATGAGACATAAATGGCCGGTAGGGATCGTGGTTTCCTTCAAGAAAGCTTATCCTTCCATTCAGCTGGTCAAGATAATATTCGGCCGGGTTCAGACTCTTATAGGCAAGATCTCCAAGGAATAGTACTCTGTCGGTCTTTTTTACGGTCCAGTTCCAGTTCCGGATGAGAATACGATTCATCTCTCCGGGATCACTCTGTAAAAACGGTCGCTTATAGCGGGGAATGCTGTTTTCATGACCAAGGTGGAGATCACTGATCGTGAAGATCTCTCCATCATCCCGTTTATGCGGCCTTGTTATCTGATATCCCCTTTGAATTCTATATTCCCGGAGGGTTCTGCGTGCGTTTTTTCGTTGAACAGCCTGAAGAGGTGTGAGCCAGCGATCAAGTGGCAGATCGTATTCAGCAACAATTGTCCTGTCCCTCCGCAGAACCATCCTCAGAATGTCAATCCGGACGGGCCTGCCCGGAAGATCATGGGGATAGAGAGTACGTGCATCTCCGGATTTCTTTCTGCTTTCTGCTATTCTGTTTTTTACCCTTTTATTCAGGCGAATTGCTACTCTCACGTCATTTTCAGGCGCTAATGGCGGGATGGTTGTCATAGTTGCAGGGATTCCTGATACCATTGCATCCGCAAATGTATTCCCTCCGAGACTTATCGGTATTGTCCGGGAGAGATAATAGAAAAACGAACGTAAGCCTGGATTTGGGTGGAAAAGATAGAAGGAAACACTATCCTCTCCGGAAACAACAGGAGTTTCAAATGCCGATACCTGAATCTGTCCGGATCTCTGGCATGCATATGAAACAGCGATCATGATATCTTTCAGACTGCACCATTCATCTCCTGAGATAACAGCTCCGACAAGATAGGGATGTTGATCCGATCTCCTGCATAATCCGGAATCTCCACCCCACCATTCGAGTGCTCCAGGCAGCTTGGCATGCGGGATACCAAGTCGTAGATCCAGCTGGAACTTCTCATTTTCCCTCGTATTGGAAGCTATGCCTTGAATTTCAGAAATATTTGTATCGCTTGTTCCGCTGATCATGATCGGTCTGTCTTTGCTAAATCCTAATATTCAGGAACCGTCTTTCCGACTGCAGCTATATAAAGTGGCCATTCTGAATTTGGATCATTACCTATCAGCTGTGTAACCATTTGATCGTGGAAGAGATCGATTGGATGGACTTTATAATCGATACTTGCAGATGCCATAACCAAGGCCTGGCAGACGTGTCCTGCTTCAATCAGGACATTCCGGTATCCTCTGTTACCAAGTGCCCATACTGATCGGTAGGGAACTGCTGTCCAGATGAAGGTCACAGGAGCACGGGTTATCATCTTGAAATTCATGCTGGCAGTACCCATGGCAAATGGAATGTCAGAATCCTCTCTAAGTAATGCAATCTGGTGTTTTGAAGGTATATACTGGTACAGGCCTGTTGGAATGCCCTCAATTTCCCCGGCAACAAAATAGGTGTTTATCGGGTGCCGTCTCCCGGATGAGGGTACATTTCTTATTATTGTCTCCCTGTCCTGAACAGTTTTAACTCCCTGCATACACCAGAGCAGGTAGGAGAGTTCCTTCAGGTTCATGGACGATCGTGAGAAGAACTCTACAGGCTCCCAATATTCAAGTGCATCCCGTGCAGAAACCTCCGGGAATTTGATCCGTTTTGGACTTGGCAGTTTTATTATCTTTGCATCTTCTGGAATGGAATTTTCCTTTCGCGGCTCTGGAACTCTCAATATCATATCAAATGTTGAGAAGTCCGGATAGCTGGTATTTTCCATGAATTCTTTCCCGGGATTGGTCATAGATCACCTGATTGCTGGTTGATTTGTTTTACTGTATTGAGGGGGAAACCCTCGGATTTTGTTAAAAAAAGTGTATGTTCAGGCTTCCTGAACATAGAGATTTGCATACACTTCCTTTCCCTTGGATTTCGGATGGCGTTCTCCGAGATCGCCTATATAATGGGTGAAGGTTGCCTCAGTTCCATCTATCTTCTGCTCGACAGAACCCACTTTTTTGAATCCCGGGAGCATGTACTGGACAGATCCAAGGACATAAATGTCTCCTTTTACCATCTGCCCTCCTACACGCCCCTGGACATTGCCTTTGATGACAACTGTTCCACCTTCTGCGTGGGTTGAAACATGGATGAAGGCATCTTTCTCGATGATGATGGTTCCCCCGAGCATAAATGTCCCGATGTCATTTCCAGCGCTTCCCCTGATTCGGATTGTTCCTCCCCTCATGCCGCGCCAGTCGCCACGGTATGCGCATCCTACATGGTTCTGGGCGTTGCCTTCGACAACGATCTCTCCTCCTTCCATTGCAATGCCGCAGAATGAGTCAACATTCCCCATAACATGGATCTTTCCGCCTTTCATCCATCCGCCGACATACATATCGGCGTTTCCTTTTACAGTGATGGATCCGGCAGTCATTTTGTTGCCGATATACTTAATTCTGGAACAATCTCCATCAATGAGTATAGCCGTCTCTTCAGCCGTGTTTCCGGACTGCCCGGCGATCTCAAAGTAATCACCAAGTGTTACTTTTGTTTTTCCCTCATGTGCATCCAGATCTGCAATCTGCTTCAGCGACTTTCCAGCGAACGCATCAGGGGTGATATTATAACACTCAAGATAGAGTTCAGGCACTTTCGTTGGTTTTAATGTAATCTGAGCCATAATGCACCTCAGGCCTCCACATCAAATTCTATCACGTAGGGGTTTGGAGCCAGATAATCCCGTACCTGGTACGTGTCAGATCCAACGGTATAGTCCTTCAGGAATTTATCCTGAATATCCCGTATGACCTGTGGATTCTCTGCAACATTCGGCTTCACCCAGATCGTTCTCTTGTTGCCATGG
>NZ_JARVGN010000090.1 GCF_029762515.1 Methanocalculus sp.
ATCGTGCCGGTGTCCTCTCACGGGTTGCCGGAATGTTCTCCCGCCGGGGATTCAACATCGAGAGCCTGGCTGTCGGCACCTGCGAAGTGCCTGAGATGAGCCGGATCACCATCACCGTGCATGGGGATGATACCCGGATCGAGCAGGTGAAGAAGCAGCTGAACAAGCTGATCGATGTCATCAAGGTCTCGGATATCACCTATCACGAGCATGTGCGGCGTGAACTGGCGCTCATCAAGGTGGTTGCAAACCCGGGCAGTTCCCGTGCCGAGGTGATGCAGATCGCAGATACCTTCCGTGCACAGATCATCGATGTCGGTGCGAAGACGCTTATCCTTCAGGTGGTCGGCCCGCCAGAGAAGATCGATGCACTCGAGAAACTCCTCCGCCAGTACGGGGTGAAGGAGCTTGTGAGGACGGGAACGATCGCGGCACTGCGTGGCTCAAAGACCACAGCCGGAGATTAGACCTTTCTCATCACTATTTTTTAGTTTTCCGCCGGATAGATCACGCATTTTAATTAAATGCCGTGACATACTATAGCATGACATGATCGGAAACGAGATTTGGCCGGATCGTTCTTCTTCCATCAACACGCTCCTGCCCGTTCCCTGCCAAATCATCATTCATCGATCGAGAAAGCCGGAGCATTCATGACACTAGCCGGAATCGGAACCATTCTGATCATTCTGATTTACTGCATCCTGCTGATTGGAATCGGGGTTGTGGCATCACGGAAGATCAACACGACAAGCGACTATATCGTAGCGGGCAGGTCGCTTGGTTTCTGGGTCTTTACGATCCTGATGGTCGCCTCGATCTGCAGTGGCATGACCCTGGTCGGGGTGTCGGGGTATGGGTATACCTCCGGCTGGCCCGGAATATGGGAGCAGATCGCAGTCCCGCTTGCTGCTGCCTTCTGTATCACCATATTCGGTGTGAAGCTCCACAAAATCGGCAATGAAAACGGGTATATGACCCTTGAGGATTATTTTGCCCACCGGTTTGAGAGTGTCCGTGAGCTCCGGGCACTCTCGGCAATTGCCGGAATCGCCGTCTCACTGATCTATCTTGTCGGCCAGTACACCGCCATCAGTATCGTGTTGATCTGGCTCTTTGATATTGCCCACTGGCAGGCACTGGTCATTGCAGGGATCATCATCACTGCCTACACCGTCATCGGAGGGCTCTATGCAGTCTCCTGGACAACACTTCTTCAGGGCGGTCTCCTGATTGCCGGTGTGATTGCGATTGCCCCCGTCCTGATCGCAAAGGCAGGTGGCCTGACACATATCAATGGTGTCCTTGCCGGAATTGATCCGAACCTCGTCGAGCCCTGGTTTCCACAACCAATCTATGCCGATTATGCCTTTGCAACACCTGAGTTCCTCCTCTCCTTTGGCCTGTTGATGGTGGTTGGCCTTGCCTGTGCTCCGCATGTCATCAACAATGTCCTCGCGGCACGTGATGTGAAATACTTCAAATGGTCTCCCCTGTTAGCATTTCTGATCTACCTTGTGGTGATGCTGCTTGTAAAGTTCGCAGGCTTTGCGGTCCGTGTCCTGGTCGAGGAAGGCTGTCTGGTGCTCCCGGAAGCGATCAATGCTCAGGACTATGCATTTATGTACGGGGTTGAGTACGCCGCCCCGAATGTCTTTATATGGGGCATATTTGCCGTTATTGTACTTGCTGCGGTGATGTCTACGACCGATCGGCTTATGCTGACGATCGGGACGATGTTCTCCTGGGATATCTACAAAAATATTCTCAATACCGATGCCCCGGACAGCCGGGTTCTCTGGATCTCACGGGTCTCTGTCTTTGTTGCAGCTGCCATCTCGCTCATCCTTGCCATCAACCCTCCCGCAATGCTCGCCTGGCTGATCTGGATGGGGATTGGTGTGATGCTCTCCACATTTGCAGTCCCGATACTCGCAGGACTGTACTGGCGGGGGGCAACAACAAAGGGGGCACTTGTATCGATGAGTGCCGGGCTGATCTCATCTGGGGTTTTTGGCTATTATCATCAGTATGTTGCCGCACTCCCGGTACATTTCAGCCTCTATTCGGTGACGGTATCGGTTCTGGCGATGGTTATCGTCAGCTGGCTTTCTGAGAAGAACAGCCCTGAGGTTCTTGATAAAACAATGACAGGCTGGTATATTTTCAGGAGATGATGGCGATTATAAGAGAGAACTGATCTCTGGTTGCAAAAACCAGAAATCATCCTCTCAAAACTCCCATCTCTTCCATTTTGCTTTTTTTCCCTGAGACTTCCTGCTGGTATCCTGCATCTTCTGATGAATCGATAATATGTGATGATCCGGTGAATCATCGGATATTTCCCTTTCGATGCGATCAGGATCGAGCATGTTATATGTTAGCATGGCACACATTAGCATTATATGATATTTGGATTGCCTGACCACACGGTGTATGCCGTTCTTGGAACGATACTGGTTATCATCATTCTGCTGGTTATCTGGGCATTGAGATTCCCGGAGGGAGACTGAGTATGGCAGATGCAATGACGTTTGTCATCATCATCTTCTACTTCCTTCTCCTGATCGGGATCGGTGCCTGGGCATCACGGAAGATTATTAATACCGAGGATTACATCCTCGCGGGCAGATCGCTTGGCTTCTGGGTCTTTACGATCCTGATGGTCGCCTCGATATGCAGCGGAATGACCCTCCTTGGGGTATCGGGGCTTGGCTATGCCTCTGGCTGGCCGACGATCTGGGAGCAGATCTTTGTTCCTGCGGCCGCTGCCTTCTGTATCACGATCTTTGGGATGAAACTCCATACGGTCGGGCGTGAGAACGGCTATCTCACGCTTGAAGATTATTTTGCCCACCGGTTTGAGAGTGCAAAACACCTCCGCGGGCTCTCTGCCATCGCCGGGATCACCGTCTCGCTGATCTATCTTGTCGGCCAGTATACCGCAATCAGCATCGTCCTGATCTGGCTCTTTGGGATAGAGCACTGGCAGGCGCTGATCATTGCGGGTATCATCATCACGACCTATACGGTGATCGGTGGCCTCTATGCGGTTTCATGGACGACCCTTATCCAGGGACTGATATTGATCTTTGGTGTCGTTGCGATTGCACCGTTCCTGATCATGCGGGCGGGAGGATTAACGCATATCAACGAGGTGCTCTCCGGCATAGATCCGAATTTTGTTGCACCGTGGTACCCAACCCCGGTCTATGCAGGATACGCCTTTGCAACACCGGAGTTCCTCTTCTCTTTTGCCATCCTCCTGATGGTCGGGCTTGCCTGTGCTCCGCATGTCATTAACAATGTACTTGCTGCCAAAGAGACCAAATACTTCAAATGGTCTCCACTGATTGCGTTTCTCATCTACCTTGTGGTAATGCTCCTTGTGAAATTCGTCGGATTTGCTGTCCGTGTCCTCGTCGAAGAGGGCCAGATCATTCTCCCGGAAGCAGTGAATGCGCAGGATTTTGCCTTTATTCTCGGTGTTGAGTTTGCTTCACCCAGTATGCTTATCTGGGCGTTCTTTGCCGTTATCGTGCTGGCTGCGGTGATGTCAACAACCGATCGCCTGATGCTCACCATCGGCACGATCTTCTCCTGGGATATCTACAAGAATATCCTTCATCCGGAAGCATCAACAAAGAAAGTGCTCACCGTATCCAAAGCCTCGGTATTCCTTGCAGCTGTCATCTCACTTATTCTTGCGATTAACCCTCCGGAAATGCTCGCCTGGCTCATCTGGATGGGAATTGGCGTGATGCTCTCAACCTTTGCCATCCCGATCCTTGGAGGGCTCTACTGGCGGGGGGCGACAACCAAAGGCGCACTTGCCGCTATGGCATGTGGCCTGATCGGATCCGGCATCTTTGGGTACTACCACCAGTACGTGGCCAAGCTCCCGGTTCATTTCAGCCTGTATTCGGTGACGCTCGCACTGATTGCCCTTATTGTTGTGAGTCTTCTCACCGCAAAGAACAGCCAGAAGGTGCTCGATGAGACAATGACGGGTTGGTATATATTCAGGAGAAAGTAGGATTTGATAGTTAGATGTCGGATAGGATAGGAACCTTTATTTTTCACTCTCCCTTTCCTTTTATTTAAAAAAAAGGAATGCGTGTGTATGGTGGCAGGAGAGACTATAACGGGAAGAGTGCCCTTCAGCTGGCTTCTTTTTGGAAGCATAGTGCTCATCATCCTTATTGTCACCGCTGTCGTCATCAATGTCAATTACAACAATTCCCGCGAGCAGCTCGGGAACACCATGCTCCTCCAGCAGGAGAAGAATGAAGAAGGGCTCATCCAGTCGATGCTCCTTGTTGATAGGGGTCTTCTCCTCTTTGACCAGTCTCTTGATTACAAACTCCGAGGTCCAATGGATTCTTTCCTCTCTGCATATGAAGAGAGTGGAGGTGATCCCGATCGAATCGATCTTGATGGGTTGAAGGCATCATTTGGGGAAGGCTATGAGCTCTATATCATCAATGATGCAGGGGTGATTGAGTATACTACCTACTCCCCCGATCATCTCCTGGACTTTTCAGAGTACCCGCAATTCTATCGCCGCCTAACGAAGATCCGGGAAGGAAATATTTTTGTCTCAGATCGGATTGTCAAGGATTTCTCCACCGGCATGTTCCGGAAGTTTGTCTATCACCCAACCTCTGATCACCGCTATATCCTGGAGATCAGCTATATGGATGATCAGATTCAGGAGATGCGATCAGCACTCAGGTACACCGAGGCTGCGGGAAGAATTCATGAGCTGAACCCGTACCTCACCTCGGTCAGGATTTTTTATTTCAAAGGAGATGAGGTGGGAAATCCCAGTTATGTTCCTGAAGAGTGGCGCTCAGAGATCATTGAAACGGTGCTGGAAACCGGAGAATCACTGGAATTTAAGAATCCGGCTTCTGAGGTATATACCCGCTTCCTCTTCATCGATCTCTCCTCAAATGGCAACCCGCCTGAGATGAATCTCGTTGCAGAGATGACCTATACGACTGCCCCCATTCAGCAACATCTCCACAATCTCCTGATGCTGCATCTCCTCATCGCCACCATTGCGATTCTGATTGGAGGAATTCTCGCCTATGCAGTCACCGAACGGATCACATGGCCTATTCACCGGTTGGTCGATGATACAGAGGTCATCTCCGGTGGGAATCTCGATCATCCAATCGGGATCGCGGGACCCCCGGAGCTCAGATCCCTCTCCCTCTCGATCCAGCAGATGGTCGATCGGCTGAAGGATATGATGAGCCGGCTCCAGGCATCTGAAGAAGAGCTGAGGGTGCAGAATGAGGAGCTTGAGGAGCGGGTGCTTGAGCGGACCACTGACTTAACAGAAGCCCACGCGAGGGTCGGCTTCTATCTTGACCTGATTACCCATGATATCAATAACACAAACCATACCTCATTGCTGTATCTTGAACTCCTGGAATCAGAGGCTGATGAGACCCTTGAGCGCTATATCGAAGGCCTTAAAAACTCCCTGAAAAAAAGTGACGAGATCATCGATAACGTCGCGACCCTGCGGGAGATCCAGGATGCAGAGGCATCACTTGTGCCGGTTCGGATCGGACCCATGCTCAGAAAAGAAGCGGATGCAGACGATCGGATCACCCTTCTCATGGAGGATGAAGACATCTCTGCCTGTGCAGACTCTCTCCTCTCACAGGCACTCTCGAATATCATTGTAAACAGCCTGAAGTTTGGGGGTGACGATGTCAGCATCACCATCTCAGTAACCACAACAGAAGATGCCGTCCTGATACGAATCGATGATACCGGACCCGGCATTCCGGATGCGACAAAACCAGTAATCTTTACAAAATACACGCGGGGAACCGAGAGGGTAAGGGGGAAGGGGCTTGGCCTCTTCATCGTCCATACCCTGATAGTTGATCGCTATGGTGGTTCGATCATCGTTGAAGACCGGGTGCCGGGCGATCCCACACAGGGTGTATCATTCGTTATCCGGCTGAAAAAAGTGGAATAAAAGGGCTCTTCGCTGATCTGTTGCGGGTTTTACATAGGGAATGAGTCATCATCCGGCTATCTGATGTTTGAATCCTGCATTCGGATCTGTTCACTCAGGCGCTTTCCCCACCGCCCGTCCCCGTCCTCACATGCTTCGCAGGGAGGTTGTACCGGGCGGCCGCAGATGCAGCGCGGGATGGGCGGGAAGGCTTTGTGGGCTTCCAGAGCATATAAACCCCGATTCGAAGAATCGCCTTTCAGGTTGCTCTCTCGAGCAAGGGTTTATCACCCCTGTCAGCCTGATCCCGCTCTAACCCGCCCCCGATACCCGCGCCGCACCTGTTTCAAACTACCCCCATGAAATAGCGAGCAGTCAATAAAAGCCTCTACCGGGAGATGAGGATCGTCTTCTCCCAGGTATAGGCATCAATAAATGACAGGC
>NZ_JARVGN010000091.1 GCF_029762515.1 Methanocalculus sp.
CGACTATTCAATGAATGCCTCTTCGCAAAACGCATTTTACTCTCTCTTCCCAACTCCTCCACAAAGTCTACATGATTACACTCCTGCAAAAACCCGATCTTTTGCATGAGTATAATCATTCAAAATAAGTACTTTTTGCAGGGTTACAATCCATCGAAAACATACCTTTATGCATGAGTACAACCATTCAAAATATCATGGTGCCTCTCCCTCCCCGACGCTCTGGCTCCCCCGGTTCTTCCACTAACTCCGGGTATGATGGATCTCCCGGCTCTTCTTTACCTTCCAACTTCCCTCCTCTCCTCGATATCCTTGCAGCCCAGAACCCCTGGTGGAATGATCGGGACTTTTCATCCATGGCAGGTGTCTGCCGTGGCCGCTACTTCAAAAAGATCCGGGCATATTACGACTCCGGCGAGATCGTTGTTCTCAATGGGGTGCGGCGTTCGGGCAAGACCACCCTTCTCATGCAGATGATCCAGGATCTGATCAATGAGAGGGAGGCAGATCCGCGTTCGATACTCTTTGTCAACTGTGATGAGCCTGCAATTGCCCAGCTTGCAAACCCGCTTGAAATGGTGCTGGATACCTATAGGAAAGAGGTATACAGCCAGGAGGGGGCAACCCTTGTCTTTGATGAGATTCAGACAATTTCCGGATGGGAGCGATGGATCAAGGCTATCTATGATCGAAAACAGTTCCGGTTGGCTATATCGGGATCATCCTCCTATCTTCTCGACTCACAGGTCTCACAGTTGATCAGCGGCAGATACCTCTCTCTCCAGATTTACCCACTTGATTTCTCAGAGTATCTCCACTTTCATGGAATAACCGGGACAGCCGATCCCGTCACACTCGCCAGTAAAAAATATGAGATTCTTGAATTATTCCATCGATATCTCTACGAAGGTGGGTTTCCGCAGGCAGTCCTCCAGAAGGATGAATCGGTAAGGGTGGATCAGCTCAGTGCATACTATGACAGTATTGTCTACCGTGATATCGTCAAAGGGAACGATGTGAGGAACCAGCGGGCATTGGGTGATCTTATTGCGTATATGATGGCGAATATTACCTCCCCATATTCGTACCGTAAACTGGTTGATCTGCTCGGAATTGACACGGCTACGATAAAAGAGTACATCCGGTATGCAGAGATGGCACAGATCCTCTTTGAGGTTTTTCATTTCAGCTACTCGCTGAAGGTACAGGCAAGAAATGATAAAAAGATCTATTGTATCGACAATGGACTCAGGAATGCAGTTTCGTTCTCATTCTCAAAAGATACAGGCCGCTGTGCCGAGAATCTTGTCTATATCGAACTGCGGAGGCGCGGGTATACGCCCTATTACTGGAAGAAAAATGGTGAGGTGGATTTTATCCTGAAGATGCGTGATTCCAGCTTAATGGCGATCAATGTAACCTACACCGATCAGTTGCACAGGCGGGAGACAGACGCCCTGCGTGAGTTTGCAGAAGAGTTTGGATCGAAGGTGAGCCGGTGCATCCTCCTCACAAAGGATACGCAGGGAACCGATGGAATAATTCAGTACATCCCGCTCTGGAGATGGCTGCTCCTGAGGGATGGTGAGGACGAATCCCAATCATTCTGAAAGGAATGAGGGTATAAAGCAGCTGTATAATCAGAATTGATATGCACATCCTCGATATGCTGCCTGATAGCCTCCCGTGCCAATGCATATGAAAGGGGGATGGTTCCCGGAAGCTGGCACAGCAGGGAGGAAGAGTACAATGGGGGTATAACTGCCTAAAGCCCTCTTCTGATGAGAGAATGATAAATTCAGGAGATTCTTTCTCCAGATCAAAATCTCCATTCTGCAATGGATTCGGCTCGTATTTCTCTTGTCCCTCCCTCCTCTCAACGCTCCCCATCCTGTTCCTTATGAGGAGTATATGCCTCCATTCTTCCTTCAGAATGGAGCTTTTCAAGGATCTCCGAGATTGCTGATGCGAGTTTCTGTGCAGCCGAGTGCGACATAAAGATCCGGGTGCCTTTGATCTTCATTCCTCCATCCTCTCCCCTGATTCCGGGCATCTGCAGGAAATCTATTGAGATATCTCTGTGGCTGGCCTGAACATAGGCTAGATTTGAATATGCAGTTGATGAGATATCGATACCCGGATCCTCCTGATTGAATGTGTAGAGCCTGCTGAGATCGAGTGTTGTTCCGCCATCACTGGTATGTCTTTTATCTTCTTTCAGGGTCTCCCCGTTTACCCTCTCCCCTCTCAATTCTTCTCTTCTCTTCTTCTCAGTCATCTCTTCCTCCTGCCGAATCTGCTTTTCTCCCTGGCTATCATACAATCACGGAGATGAGGGTATGTCTCCTTCTCCTCTCCTCAGAATCATCGTCTGTGATGATGCCCTGCCCTGTTTTCCACCCATCCGAGGTGGCAATCGCCTTTGGCTCGTACTCTTCCCTGAGCCTTGAGTTGTAATAATCGGCAACTGCCATATCCATGCAGCCTGTTCCATCCCGATCATCCAGCATTGCATATGCAAGGAAGGAGAGTGCGGCAAACTTCTTCGACTCCACCCGTACTCTGTAGACTGGATGCTTCCCCTCGACACTCTTCTCGATGAGCCCGAGTTTCATCAGTTTTTTGAGGATAAGATAGATCGATGCCTCGGACTTCCCGGTGATATCAGCGAGATATTTTGGCCGGTAATCCATTGTTGGATCGGCAACCAGCTCTTCGACTACCTTTGCGATGGCCGTATCTCCAAAAAGGCCGCCATAGGGCTCATCAAGATACATCTCTTCATCCTGTGAGAGTATCGGGGGGCTATTATTTGTATTCCCGGCAGCCTCTTCCAATGTATCGGTTTTCTTCACTCTCTCCATCATCTCTCCCTCCTCTCCCGACTTCTGTATGTAATGTAGGATTTTGACACTAAATAATTATTGGTATCCCTTAAAAGATTAGATTTTCTTCCAGTGCCTGTGGTGGGGCACCTCCACATCATAGTATGTCATCCATCGATCAGCCTCCAGGAACCTCATCTCCGATCAGGTAAAGATCACCTTTTATGCCAACCATTGTCCATATCGATATCGCAGCCGATTGGGTGGGGCGTGCAAAAGCATTCTACGAGACGATCTTCGGCTGGAGATTCTTCTCACCTCCCGGCTATCTGATATTCCTGTTAGATATTGGATGAAAGGTGATGGGTCTTGTTCATGTGTTTGTTACAAATGGGATCTGCTCCCCTGTGATACCCTTAATACTTAGAAGCCCGGATAACATTCCCTATGAGATCCCGTGATGAAGCGCTGGCAATCCTTCAACAGCTCAAAGGTGAGATCAGGAGCCGCTTTCATGTAATCCGGATTGGAATCTTTGGATCAGTCGCACGTGGAGAGCAGATTGATTCAAGTGATATCGACATTCTTGTTGAGTTCTCACAACCTGTTGGTTTCTTCACTTTTCTTGAGCTTGAGGAGTTCCTGTCAGATCATCTGGAAGCTCCTGTCGATCTTGTGACGCCGGATGCACTGAAACCACTCATCCGTGACCGGATAACATCCGAGGTTGCGTATGCGTGAAGAGATGGATATCCATTTATTGTGTGATGATATTCTACAGGCAACCGGGAAAATCAGGGACTATACAAGAGATATGACGTATGAGTCCTTTCTTCAGGATTTAAAAACTCAGGATGCCGTCATCAGAAATCTGGAAATTGTTGGGGAAGCTGTGAAAAACCTTCCAAAATCGATTAAAGAGCAATATCCTGAAATTCCGTGGCGTTTCATCTCAGGAATGCGGGATAAACTCATACACCATTATTTTGGTGTAAGTCTGGTAATTGTATGGGAAACAGCCCATTCAGACATCCCAGTTCTTATGGAACATTTTAAAGGGATTAAACAACAATTGTAGATCCAAATCGAGGTTAAGTACTTGAGATGAGGAATGCTTTGAAACCCGGTTGACTGTCGATTGGTGCAGCCTGAATCATTCAAAGAGTTCTTTTCTCCCAACAGAAAATCCTCACATCCAGCACCTCCCACCCTCCATCTTTTTATCCTCCCGCTCCTACAATCCTCTTCAATAGCTACAGAGCAGATACTTCAGGTGATATCCATGAAACGCATCTCCTACCAGATCATCATCGGCACAATCCTCCTCATACTGGGTGTGCTCCTCCTCCTCAGGGCAGCCGGCATCTATGACACCGGGCAGCTCCTCGTCTATGCCCCCTCGCTCATCGTCCTCTTCGCACTTATTGCACTGATTAAAAGCGGCTTTCGCTCAGTATCAGGCCCCCTCATCCTGATTGTCATCTTCGGCACAATCCAGCTCGTTCTCCTCGGGCATGCCTCGCCTGATGTAATCCTCCCGGTGATCATCATCGCTGTGGGGCTTGGCTTCATCTTCAACCGGATCAGGCGCCCGTCTATCCGGGAGCGGGTCACAGACAAGGTCGAGATGATGGCAATCCTCGGCGGCGTCGAGAGCCGGAACTCCTCAAAGGCATTCCGGGGCGGAGAAATGCTCGCCATCTTCGGTGGTGCAGAACTCGATCTCCGGGATGCACAGGTCCATGATCCGCCTGCCGAGATCCAGGTCTTCACCCTCTTTGGGGGAACCGAGATCCGGGTGCCTGAAGGCTGGAATGTCCGGATGACCGTGCTCCCGGTCCTCGGCGGTGCAGAAGACGAACGGCGGCGGCCGCGTGTCGGGGGAGATGGGGCAGCAGGCGGCTCATTCCAGGGCACCTCCGGCCAGCCGGATCTCATCATCACCGGTTTTGTCGCATTCGGCGGAGTTACAGTGAAGGATTAACAGTGACGGATTAACATCCACCCTCACGGCTGAAGATTGCCAGTATTTCTCTCAGGAGGAAACTCTTTCATCCCCTCCTCTATCCTGAGGCTCAGGTCTGATCTGTTAATTGAACACTCATGGTCTCAGATGCAATCTCTATATTCTGCTCCCCTTCAAATGCCTCGATGATGAGGCGGTTCAACCGCGACCGTACTGCACGGCGTTCCCGGGCATAGGTTACAAACCGGACTGAGAGGAGAATCCAGTTATCAGTCTGGGTAATATAAACAGCAGGAGATATATCCTTCTTTGGGAGGTAAAATTTCTCTCCAATCCTCTCGATCTCCTTCTCAGCAATCTGCGAGATCCCGCTCGTCTCCTCCTCGGCGATACTGGTGAGGATCGTAATTGCCCGTTTCCAGTCACTTTCGTTTGTTACCGGGATCTGTATCTCATCCCAGAGGAAACTGTGATCGCGGGTGAAGTTCTGAACAGATTGCGTTAACATCTTCCCGTTTGGAATGATGATCAGGCGTCCGGTTGCCTGATCGCCGGCAACCCACTCCCTGATCTCCATCATGGTCGTGTTCATGATCCCTATATCCATGACATCGCCATATCTTCCATCAATCTCGATCCGATCACCGACTGAATATGTGCCGGTGAGCAGGATCGTCAGGCTCCCCGCGAAATTTTTAAACAAATCCTGAAGTGCAATAGCAATACCTGCACCAATGATGCCGAAGAAGACCATGAGTGCCTGAATATCGGTTACCCAGATCAACGCAATTATGGCAAGTATCAGGACAAGTTCAATGAACGATATCAGCTTGGTTGCAGTATACCGGGAACGTGAGTCAGTGATCTTTCTCCTGATCAAACTGTCAAGCAGAATGCTCAGGATGAAGAATATAGCCGTGATCCAGAGTAGGGTGGTGAAGAGTTGGGCTAATAGCGGTGAAGGAAACAAACTATCATAGATGAATATTGCAACGATTATGGTGACTAATATACCGAGGATGATATGGTTCTTCTTCATTCACAATTCCTCCTGGAGGGCTCATGTCTGATACTATCACTTTAGTATAAAAACCTCTCCAAAAAGGAGACATGGAGAAAATGGCTGCGAAAGATTCTTTCCCGGTCTCTTTCGGCCGGTTTCATCTTCTGTATCTATTGAGCTTTCTGCCTCTCTTTTTTTAAGGAGGAAGAACAGATGGGGGGGATCTCTTCACCAGCATCTCCAGCTTAATCATCTGCACCTGACTGTTGATACGTATCTTAGTTTCATGCCTTTTATTTGAAGGCCGCCCATATACCAATAAGCTGGTGAATGCCACTATGGAAAAAACAGCATTCAAACGATTCAAAAGCGAAGTCGGACACTTCTTCCGCGTATCGGTCCTAAACATCGCCTTCGCAGCACTCCTGATGGCCTTTGGGCTGACGGTCGTTGTAATGGAGGTGGTCTCGATGTATGAGACATTCACAACTGATCTGTACCTGATCTACTCCCCGGTTGTCCTCTTCGTTGCCGTCTCTGCGATGCTCATCGGATTCTCATGGATAATTACAAGTGCGAGAATCCTTGAGGGTGTCGAGGAGATACAGGATG
>NZ_JARVGN010000092.1 GCF_029762515.1 Methanocalculus sp.
GGTTTCCTGCATGGATATGAACACCCGGCGCACCTTCACGGATTGCCGCTATGATCCCGGCATACTGATCGGCATCATAGTCGGGATGAAGACCTGAGACCGAACAGATCTCAGTGATCTGGTGCTGTTCAAGTGCCTCCCTTGCCTTCCTCACAACCGTCTCGAGCGTGTGCTCATAGGCATTAGGATCACCGGGTTTTCTAGAAAAACCACAAAAACCGCAGGAATTTACGCAGACATTTGTCACATTGATATTCTGGTTCCTGACAAAAGTTACAGCATCACCAACAGCAATCTCCCGTGCCTCATCTGCTGCTTCTGCAATCCTGAGCACGTCCCTTCCGGTTGCAGAGAGGAGGACTGTTGCATCCTGCTCTGTCATCCGCACACCCAAAGATACATCCCGGAGGATCTCCGGCACACCCTTTCCCATACAGAGTGATTAACCAAACACCAATAAGAAGTATCCGCACCATCCTGTACTGATGAAAGAGGGATGGGCCGTCAGGGTTCAGAAAGTTGAGGGGGAGAGAAGACGGCAGGAGCTTATTGCAGGCGATACACTGGATCGCACCCTCCGTCCAAGGGCAGATGGATCAGAACTCCTCATCCCTGTCACAGGTTCGCCTCCCGGTACCGAGCGCGCCCTCTTTGAGGAGATACAGGCACCGCCGCCGCTGCCCCGGCACGAACAGGTCGGCGGTATTGTGATTATGCAGGAGAATGATGTATCGGGAGCAGAAGAGATCTTAAAAGCACGCCCATCCACCCATACCGTTCTCTATTCTGATGGAGCAGTCGAAGGAGAATTCCGGACAAAATCATTCACTACCCTGGCAGGCATTCCCACCACACGGACAACCATCTCGGAGTATGGCCACCGGCTCACAATCGATCTCTCGCAGGCGTACTTCTCATCCCGGCTTGCAACAGAACGCCAGAGGATCCAATCAGCTGTACAGGAAGGCGAAGTGATCTGCGACATGTTCTGCGGCGTGGGGCCGTTTCCAATCGCCCTTTCAGGCAGGGCATCCTGGATCCTCGCCTGCGATAAGAACCCCTCTGCAATCCATCTCCTGAGAGAGAACCTCCTGACAAACCATACCAGAAATGTCCTCCCGATGCTCGGAGACGCACGCCGCCTTGGAGAACTCTTCCAAGGCACATTCGACCGCGTCCTGATGAATCTCCCGATGATCGCAGCAGATTTCCTGCCGGTTGCCGATCAGATCACAAAACCCGGCGGCACCATCCATCTCTATGCACTCCAGGAAGAAGAGGGAAAATACAGGGAGAGGATCGGATCGGTTCTCCCGGGCTGCAAAATCACCGAGCGGTTCCTGCGATCGTACTCTGCCGGGAGATGGCACGCGGCCTATGACATTAAAAAAGGTCATGACGGGACGAATTTCGTCCCGTAATGGATAATACCGGAAGGCCCGTCTTCTGCTATCACCCTGAAGACCGATCTAACCGGCATCCCGAAGGTGATCTCCGATGGATCGCAGATCACCTGTGAGGTGAGACGGCAACCATCCTCAAGCTCGATGATCGCAAGGACATACGGAGTCAGGTTCGAGAACTGGTCGCTTGCTGTTCTGATCACCGTATAGGTGACAACCTTCCCCCGGCCGGAGCAGTGGTGATCAACGATCTTTCCATCCCTCCGGCAATCCGGGCAGAGAGAACGTGGCGGGAAGAAGACCGTACCGCAGTTCTCGCATTTCGTTCCGATCAGGTTATACCGCTGGGGAATCTTCCTCCAGAATCGCGCAACAGTCATAGTTTTACACCCTCCTGAAGAGATGGCAGACAACAGTTGCACCTGATCCACCGACATTCTGGGTCATGCCAATCTCAGCCCCATCAACCTGCCGCTTCCCGGCCTCGCCACGGAGCTGGGTGACAACCTCCCAGACCTGTTTCAGTCCGGTCGCACCAACCGGATGGCCGCATGCTTTGAGGCCGCCCGAAGTATTCACCGGCAGGTCACCTCCGATATAGGTCTGACCCTCCTCATAGAGCATGCCTGCTTCACCCTTCTTCACAAATCCAAGATCTTCAACAGCACAGATCTCTGCAATCGTGAAACAGTCATGCACCTCAACGAGATCAACATCTTTCCGGTCAACCCGTGCCCGTTCAAAGACCCGGTTTCCGGCGGCAACCGATGCATCAAGGGTCGATATGTCCCGCCGGTCATGAAGTGCTATCGTGTCGCTTGCCTGTGCGGTACCGATCACCGTAACCGGGGCATCGGTAAAGTCGCGTGCCATTTCAAGCGGTGCAACAACAACCGCCGCACTCCCGTCAGAGACAGGAGAGCAGTCGAAGAGACGGAGGGGATCGGCAACAAGAGTCGATCTCAGGACAGTGTCTATTGTGATCTCATTCTGGAACTGCGAGATCGGGTTCATCGATCCATGGTAATGGTTTTTGACCGCAACCATTGCAAGCTGCTCGCGTGTAAGCGAATAGCGGTGCATATAGTCTGTTGCGATCATCGCATACAGTCCTGGGAATGTTGCGCCTGCAAACCCTTCCCACTCACGGTCTGCGGCTGCTGCAAGGACATCAGTCGAATCCCCGGCATCGGTCATCTTTTCGACACCGGCTGCAACGACGATATCCTCCATGCCTGACGCAACCGCAAGCACCGCCTGCCGGAAGGCGAGGCCGCCTGAAGCGCATGCCGCCTCAACCCGTGTCGCCGGGGTATGGCCTGCACGGGTAAGTCCGGCATAATCTGCAATTAATGCCCCGATATGCTCCTGTTCAACAAATCTACCTGCACTCATGTTTCCGACATAGAGTGCATCAATAGATTCGCCATCGATCCCTGCATCCTCGATTGCGAGGGTCCCTGCCTCGACAAATAGTTCGCGGAACGAGGTATCCCAGCGCTCGCCAAACTTCGAACAGCCAATTCCGATTACTGCCACATCTCTCATTCTTGCATCACTATCTTCCCTTTGTGTCTGGCATACAATGCATAATCGAGATACCTGAGATTCTTCTGGAGTTCTGCAACGGTGGGTGCCTGTGATCGATCGATAACCGACGTGATCGCATCTGTCACCGTAATATCGAAGGCATCTGATCCAGAGCCTGAGCCATAGCTACAGACAAAGATCTGATCGCCAGGCTCTGCAATATCCAGTGTTGCCGCAAGGCCGACCGGAGATGCACCCGAGTATGTGTTTCCAACAGTCGGGACGACAAGCCCTGGCAGGTACTGTTCCTTTGTAAACCCGAGGATCTGGGCCGCACGGGTTGGGAACTTCGCATTCGGCTGGTGGAAGACGGCATAATCGTAATCTGCCGGTTTTTTTCCTTCCCGCTCAAAGAGGAGGCGGCTTGCGCCAAGGACATGCTTGAAGTACCCGGGATCGCCTGAGAAACGGCCCCCGTGTCTTGGATACGACTGCCCTTCCCTTCGCCAGAAATCAGGGGTATCGCTTGTGTACGAATGGGTGGCATTGATCTCTGCAATCGGATCCTCGTTTCCGATCAGAAATGCAGCCCCACCGGCAGCTGCGGTATATTCCAGTGCATCACCAGGTGCACCCTGTGCGATATCTGCACCGATCGCAAGGCCGTATTGTATCATCCCTGATCCGACAAGCCCCATACAGGTCTGTATTGCCGCAGTTCCCGCCTTACAGGCAAATTCGTAATCAGCCGCAGTCATGACAGGCGTTGCTCCGATCGCCTCGCCGACGGTGACCGCTGTCGGTTTCACCGCATAGGGATGCGACTCGGATCCGACATAGACCGCCCCGATATCATCAGGGTTAATCCTCCGGCGTGCGAGCGCGGATCGTGCCGCCTCAACCGCAATGGTTGCAGTATTCTCGTCAAGATCCGGAACCGACTTCTCATAGACCCCAAGGCCGCCTGAGATCTCAGCCGGGTTCGCCCCCCAAACGCGGGCGATCTCCTCGACCTTAATCCGGAAGCGTGGGATATATGCCCCATAGGTGATTATGCCTACCATGCCTGTTTCCTCAGTTTTTTAATGATGTCTTTTACTGAATCTGCTGTTGAGAAGACGCTAATCCGGTCACGTTCAGCCAGTTTCTTCACCAGGGGATGAACCAGATCGTGATCTATTCCCTGGAGAATCACACAGGGTGGCTTGAACGGGGTGACGCGGATCGCAACCATCGGGGATTTGCCGCTGGATACATCCGTGAAGATCAGTGCCCGTTCTGTACTCCACCCATAGATCCTGTTAAATTCGTTTGGCGAAAGCGTAAGTATTGCATTTACACTGTTGACGACTGTATAGCCGACAACACTGTGATCTGCATCGCCGCAGATGAGATGGCAGTTGATGAGATCGGCAAGCTCGACCATCGGAACCGCATCTGAGAAGTCATGGAGATCATAGATGACATCCTCATCAAGATTTGAGAAGAGCATCTTAGAATACTTCTCCAGATATGATCCGCCATTTGCCTCATCAATTGCAAAGAGGCTGTCGACGATCTTCCCGACAACAGCGGTGCCGGGGCTTTTACGCCTCCCGCTCTCATAGTCGCTGATCACCGACGGAGAGAAACCGAGGTGCTCTGCAAGGACGCCCGGTGAAATTTTGAAGCTCGTCCGCCATTTTTTGAGCGCTTTGCCGGGCATATCCGAGAGTGTGATCTCTCCCGCTATCTTTTCTGCCAGCTGCTGGTGATGTCCGGATTTCACCTGTACTGCTATGGCTTCGTATTAGATATATCTAACGAACAGAAGTTCGACATTTCACGAAGTCGGTGCCGGTGTTGATACCATCCCTTTCACAACAGTTATCTCGTCACGAAGAAGATACCTTTTTATCTGCCATGACAGAACACCTCCGCTTTTGCGAACACGGAAAAAAGTATGCCCTCCCTCTCAGCATCATCCGATCCACGCTCAAGGTGGTCACCATCGATGAAGAGTCAGGAGGAGTGATCAATTTCCATGGGAAACAGATACCGGTGCTTGCACTCGATTTCAAAGAGAGACGGGTGATACAGGCATCCGATTCCCTGATTATCACAGCCATCAAAGAGGGTGAGATTGCCCTCTGTGCCACTGCAATCGAAGGAATTACGGCATTAAAAACCACATTCCCGGGAGAGCTGACCGGCACAAGCATTGCAGAAGACGGGACAATCATCATCGACGATCTCTCTCTTGTACCGCTCTCCCGATCCATTGAGCCCCCAAAAGACCGGGAGGCACAGGCAATTCTTGAGCGCCGCGCACGCTCAATCACTCTTCCGGATAATACGGATGAGCAGATCACCTATCAGGAGATCCTCAGGTTCTCACTTGGATATGTCGAATATGCTGTCGAGATGCAGTATGTCAGGGAGGTGATCCTGACCGGAGAGATCACTCCTGTGCCCGGAATACCCCCATTTATTACCGGCATATCAGTTGTCAGGGGCAGAATCATCTCTCTCGTTGATCTCAGGAAATTCTTCGGGATGCCCGAAGTGGGACTGACCGACTTCAACCGCGTGATCATCCTCTCGGATGGCAGGATGACATTCGGCCTCCTTGTCGATCGGATCAGGGGCACATCACATCTCAAAAAACCATTCTCCCCGCCAACAGCAGAGACGGGTATTCCAGAAAGCCACCTCATCGGCATTGTCGGAGACCTGATCGTCATTGATGGAAAAGCCCTCCTGACAGATGAGTCGATGCTGGTCAACGAACAGGATAATACAGCAAACATTCAGATTAAAACGGTTCCGGAATAACGCTCCGGGAGGTATAGCATGATACGGTTCTTCCCAGATATGAAAGTTGGAACAAAGATCCTGGTGATCTGCCTTCTTCTTGCGATCATTCCGACATCGCTTGTCGGGGTGGTTTCATACACAAGCTCTACAGGCGTCATCACCCAGCAGATCGAAACGCTCCTGCAGACACAGGGCGTAGACATGAAAGGGTGGACAAATGATGTCTACACCTTAACAAGGAGCAAGGTGGACAGCGACCTGAATGTCCTGCGCCAGCAGTTCTACCAGCACGGCACCCCGGAGATCATTGACGGGCAGATGACCCTTATCAGCGCAGACGGGAGTAAATACGTTGTCAATGACAACTTCGAGATCGTCGACCGGGTACAGGCACTCGTCGGTGGAGCGGCAACGGTCTTCCAGGTCTATGATGACCATGCCGTCAGGATAGCCACCAATGTGAAAAATGAAGAGGGAGGCCGGGCTGTAGGGACATGGCTCACCATGGATGTTTATGAATACTCGGTTATCGGAGACAGGACATTCTATGGATCACGCGACCTGTTTGGGATCCAGTACGTTACGGCATATGAGCCGATCAAAGACAGATTTGGGAACGTTATCGGAATCCTCTTTGTCGGAACCGAAGAGAAGCAGACCCTTGATGTTGTCAAGA
>NZ_JARVGN010000093.1 GCF_029762515.1 Methanocalculus sp.
GGGCAGCAGAACCCATACAAGATTTCACAATGTGAGTAATTCGGGATCATACCTGTATTCCCGCAAAAACAAGAGCGGCCTTGATAGAGGCTATTTCCCACCGGATATCCTTTTTAAGATGAAATTTGACCGGGTGTCTTTACACACGCAACAGTGGATGAGAAACTGTGGTTGGTGTAAAGAGAGAGACCAGTAACAATAAGTAGGCGCGATAGCGCCCTAATCCACAATGGCGGTGCGAACAGCACCGCTCGGTGACCGATAGGTCGCCAACCCCGAGGACGAAGCGGGGGATTGAGCAGTGCCCCCCCGCGGAGTCGGAGTGGGTCTTATACAATCCAAGTATCCACCCCAGGTATCCAATCTCGATATCCAATCGAAGACTAATCCCCAACAGAGTTTTTATCTCCCAGTTGAATAGAGATACTATGAGGACTTCCCTATGACTAATACCTCACGAATACCTATCCCCCATAAGGAGATCGCAGCCTTCTGCAGAAAGTATCATATTCGCAGCCTGGCCCTGTTTGGATCGGTCCTCAGGGAAGACTTTTCGAGGGGGAGCGATATCGATATCCTCATCGAGTTTGAGGAGGGGAAAACACCCGGATTCTTCACCATCTTTACGATGGAAGAAGAATTATCTGAACTCTTTGGAGGAAGGAAGATCGATATCAGGACACCGGAAGATTTGAGTAGATATTTCAGAGATGATGTAATAAATTCGTGTGAAGTCTGTTATGCACCATAACGATACAGTGTACATTCGACATGCAATTGATGCGGCTGAAAAAGCGATTGAAATCTCCCAACAGATTTGTAAAAAAGACCTCCATGGAGATGATGTCTATTCGCTTGCACTTATCAGACTTCTTGAGATAATTGGTGAGGCAGCCAATCTCGTCTCAAAAAAATATAAATTGGATCATCCCGAGATCCCATGGAGCCAGATGATTGGAATGAGAAACAGACTTATTCACGGATATTTTGACATTAATATTGATATTGTCTGGGACACTGTGAAAAAAGATCTACCCCCCTTGGTTGGATTACTCAAAAAAATTTTATGAATCTATAGTAGTAACCTTCCATCAAAACTTCCAACAGGCTGATATTTTCAATTAGATAAAAAAAATATGACAGAGGAAACCACATTGAAAGAAATTCCAGAGAGCGATCAGAAAAAGAACACCCACACAATCAGCCGTCTCGTTGAGATAGCACAGGTGTGGTACGACCAGATCGCTGATGGCGAGATCCCCTCGATCAGGCTGCCGACCCGGACAAAGCAGAATATAACGTATGATGATGCATCAGAGGTCTGGAAATACGGGGAGCGGGAGAGCACCCGGGCTGCCTCAACTGCCCGGGGTGCGACACATCTCCTGAAGATGGCCTATGTGATCGGGTTCCTCAAAGGGCAGCTCACAGAGAACCGCTCATCGACACTCAGGGAGATGTATTATATCTCGGAATCCTGGAAGAAGGCGAAATTCACTGCCCAGGATGAGAGCAACTACCTCGTCGAGGATCTTGAGATCGTCACCGCACTCGAACGCGAGGCATTCCATCTCCGGCCTGAAGAGGATGGGGCATCGGTCTTTGGACCTCTCAAACTCAGGGAGACGACCCGGCGTGGTGCCCGCGAGATTCATTGCAGGGACGATGTCGGGGAGGCCGGGTATGCGATCCCAAACAATGTCGGGAGTGTCGAATTTATCGATCATGACGCGAAGTTTGTCATTGCGATGGAGACCGGCGGTATGTATGCCCGTCTCCAGGAGAATGGCTTTGACGAGGAGTACAACTGTGTCCTCGTCCATCTCAAGGGGCAGCCGGCCCGGTCGACCCGGCGGATGCTGAAGAAGCTGAACGAGGAGCTGAAACTCCCGGTACTTATCTTCACAGACGGCGACCCCTGGAGTTACCGGATCTATGCCTCGGTCGCCTACGGCTCGATCAAGAGTGCGCATATGTCCGAGCTCCTGGCCACCCCGGCAGCCCAATTCATCGGCGTCCAGCCCTCTGATATCAGGGATTACGATCTGCCTGCCGACACCCTCAGTGAACAGGACATCGCCGCACTCAAGGCGGAGCTGACCGACCCCCGGTTTGCCACTGATTATTGGCGTGACCAGATCAATCTACAGCTCTCGATGGGGCTGAAGTCGGAACAGCAGGCGTTTGCAGCAAGGGGGCTGGATTTTGTGACGGGGGAGTACCTGCCGAAGCGGTTGAAGGAAATGGGGGTTGTGTGAGAACCCATGGATGACCGTTATCAGCTTGGAGTTTTCGCGAATATGTTCCCCAAAAAACCAGAGGATCACTCCGGGATCTTTATCAAGCGGATGGTCGATGATCTCATCGATCAGGGGATTTATGTCAAACTTGCTGTAAAACACAATCGTTCTATTCTTGGGTACTTTGACTTTTTTATCAACAGCCTCCAGCTCTGCCTTGAGAAGGACATCGATATCCTGCAGGCACACTACATCCCGCATAGTAGTATTATTCCGGCACTCTTCAAGGGGAATAGACCGTTAATCCTGAAGTTTCATGGTGATGATGCCAGAATCTTCCCATTTAAGTCCCTGATACACCAGATGATAACCCGGTGGATGCTGCACCGTGCAGACTATGTACTCTCTTCGAGTGAAGAGATGAGGAAAACGCTGATTGGAATTGGAGCAAAGCCAGAACGATCCGCAGCCATCGCTTCAGGGGTAGATACAGATCGGTTCAAACCAATGGATACAAACGAGTGCCGGGCTTGTTTTGGCATTGATAGAGAAAGAATGGTCTTCCTCTATCTTGGTAGGTATCACCCCTGGAAAGGGATATATGAGCTGATAGAAGCAGCCCGACATTTCCCCGATGATCTTTTTATTTTTGCGGGAACCGGAGCACTCCCGGAACATCCCGATAATTGTATCAATATCGGAGCCATTGAGCCGGAGAAGGTTCCCACACTGATGAACTGTGCAGATTGCCTCATCCTTCCAAGTTACACAGAAGGCCTTCCAAATGTCCTTATGGAAGCACTCTCCTGTTCCGTACCGGTGATCGCAACAAATGTGGGTGGATGCCCGGAAGTAGTACAGGATAGAAAAACAGGGCTTCTTATCGCTCCAAAAGATACAACGGCACTCTCGGAGGCTCTTTATTGGATGAAGGAGCATCCTTCTGAAAGAATATTGATGGGAGAAGAGGGGCGGCGAGATATGATTGAGAGATATGAAATCGAAAAACTCATCACACAGATGATTGATATCCACAGAACTCTACTGGAAGGAAAACGATGACGCAGTCCACAGAATTAATTCGTAAGATAACTGACCGCAAAGCAACAATATCTGTCATTGGCCTTGGATATGTAGGCCTCCCAACTGCCGTCTTCTTTGCTGAAGAGGGGTTCAGGGTTATCGGAGCTGATCTTGATGAAGCGAAAGTGCAGGCAATCAATAACGGACGTTCTCCCCTCCAAGAGCTTGAGCTTGATACACAACTCGCAGATGCAATAACCCATGGTCGGCTCTCTGCCACAACAGATGTTGTGGCTGCAATACGGCAATCTGATATCTGCCTTATCATTGTGCCAACCCCGGTGACTGAAGCAAAAGAACCCAATCTGAGATATGTCCAAGCAGCATCCCGTGATGTCCGCGATGGTTTGCATCAAGGTATGCTTGTTGTCCTTGAATCAACCACCTATCCCGGCACAACCGAAGAGATCGTACAACCCATTCTCGAAGAGTCCGGGCTTGTTGCAGGAGTTGACTTTGGTCTTGCCTACTGTCCTGAGCGATATAATCCAGGAGATGCAGCACACCCCATCAGGCAGGTTGCACGAGTTGTCGGAGGCATCACTCCCGAATGGACGGAAACAGCAGTTCAACTCTATGCATCGATTATTGATGCCGGTGTGCATCCAGTCTCTTCGCTCCGCACCGCCGAGGCAGCAAAGATTATCGAGAACATTCAGCGTGACCTGAATATTGCGCTCATGAACGAACTTGCCCTCATCTTTGAACGGATGGATATCGATGTCATGGAGGTTATCAAAGCTGCATCAACAAAATGGAATTTCAATGTCTATTACCCCGGACCGGGTGTCGGGGGGCACTGCCTTCCGGTTGATCCCTACTACCTGACAAAGAAGGCGCAGGAGCTGGGATACCATGCACAGGTGATCCTTGCCGGGCGGCGGGTAAACGATGCGATGCCGCTTCATGTCCTCGATCTCCTCATCGATGGCCTGAATGAGGCGGGGAAGCCACTGAAAGGGAGCCACATTCTTGTTCTTGGCGCGTCGTACAAAGCCAATACGGCAGACCTGCGTGAGTCGCCATCAGAGGTGCTTATTCATGAGGCCGTTGCACGCGGAGCTCACGTGTCGGTTGCAGATCCGTATTGTGATACAGCAGAGGTCTTCAGATGCCCGGTTGTGTCAATTGAAATGAATACAATAGCCGGATATGATGCAATTATCTATATGGTGGATCATGATGCATTCAAAGGTCGGCTTGACGCCATTGTTAAGGAAATGAAACCAGAAGCTGTTTTTGTCGATGGAAGACGTGGTGTTGACCCGGTGATGGTTGAAAGCTCTGGTTTGATTTACCGGGGAGTCGGGTATTCACAGAGGTAATAAATGAGAGAGAAGCTCAACCAAAGCCCCATCATTGATTCTAAATGGCATCTTATTTCTGACCCATCATTATCCAGGATGATCTGATGTGTGGAATCTGTGGGTATGCCGGGTTTGAGGATCCCTCTCTGCTCAGCAGGATGCAGAAGGAGCTCCACCATCGCGGCCCTGATGATCGTGGGACCTTCACCAATGATAGAGTAGGGCTTGGTCACACACGGCTCAGCATAATCGATCTCTCACCACGGGGCCGCCAGCCGCTTGGGAACGAAGACGGCAGTGTTCAGATCATATGCAATGGCGAGATCTACAATTACCTGGAGATTCGCAGAGGGCTTTCTCATCATCGGTTCTCTTCAGACTCCGATACCGAGGTGATCGTCCATGGGTACGAAGAGCATGGCAAGGCTATTTTGGAGCATCTCCGTGGAATGTTTGCATTTGCGCTCTATGATGCAGAAAACCACACAATAATCTTAGCAAGAGATCCAATAGGGAAAAAACCCCTCTATTATTATCTTTTTGATGGCAAGATCATCTTTGCATCTGAGATAAAAGCACTCCTTGCCTGCTTTTCGACACTCAGAATAGAGAAGAGAGTTGATCCAGAAGCTTTGTGTGTGTTTTTACGGAACCAGTACATACCTGGTGAGAGGACACTCTTTTCTGGAGTAAGAAAACTGCTTCCAGGTCATCTGATGACCTTTGATGTTCGAACAGGCAAAACGTCGATTCGCCGGTACTGGCATCTTGGAGAAGGAGAGTACGAATATGATAGCCATGTTGCAACAGCACGCGTACGAACCCTCCTCGAAGAATCGGTCCGTCTCCGGCAGATCGCCGATGTGCCTGTCGGATCGTTTCTCTCGGGTGGAATCGACTCAAGTGCCATCACCGCTCTTGCCGTCAGGACAGCTGATGAACCATTTCATACCTTCAATGCGGTCTTCTCCCCATACTTCTCTGAAAGCAGATATGCCACAATGGTGGCAGAAGCCCTTGGAACCAAACATCACACAATCCAAATCGATGCAGCAGATGTACTGAAGGAGATTGACACCATAACCTGGCATTTTGATGAGCCACTTGCAGATGCTGCGGTTATCGCCAACTATTTCCTCTCCCGTGAAGCAAAACGGCATGTCACTGTGGTGCTGGCAGGGGAAGGGGCAGACGAACTCTTTGGGGGATATTCAAGTTATGTTGCAGCAGAGCGATACGGCTCCTGGTATCGCCTGCCCGCAATGGTTCGCCGCGCTCTGAGAATGGGTCTCAATGCAATGCCCTTTTCCGGCAATCCCGAATTAAATACCAGCCTCCAGTATGCACAGTATTTTGCCTGTGAGACGCTCCCAGAAGCCCAGCAGCACACATGGACACTGACCGGGTTGTCTGATGCGGAGATGTCACGGTTGGGCCGACCTGCATGTAAGCACGCATCTAATGATTATCTCCAACTCCCTCCATTTCATGACAGGCTGAATGCACTCCTTGCGATGGATTGCCTGAATCACCTTCCCGAACTCTACTTGATGAAGGCGGACAAGGCTACAATGGCTCATTCGATCGAAGAGCGGGTACCACCCCTTGATCTGCGCCTGATTGAGTATGCATTCCGGATACCGGGTTCGATGAAAATTGCGGGTGGTGTTGAGAAGTGGATATGGAAGGAAGCAGTCCACGATCTCCTTCCGAAGGAGGTTGTCGAGAGAAAGAAGCAGGGGTTTGGGGTGCCCTATCAG
>NZ_JARVGN010000094.1 GCF_029762515.1 Methanocalculus sp.
CGGCAGCTCCGGGTGACAGAGCCTGCCGGAACGTCTCTCTCTCATCCTGATAAGGGATCGCACCTGCCCCGTCTGCTTGGACAGGTGAACGGGACGTATATTATCGCCATCTCAGATGAAGGGGATCTTATGATCATCGATCAGCATGCAGCCCACGAGAAGATCGCCTTTGATCTCCTCCAGAAGAGGGAGGGAGATGCTTCTGCTTCACAGCAGCTCCTCGTCCCGGTGATGGTACCCCTCTCAAGAAAGGATGCGGCTCTTGTTCTGGATGCAATCGGAGATCTCCGGTCGGCAGGCTTTGTGATCGAGGAGTTTGGCGGCGATACCTTTGCGGTGCAGGCGGTGCCAGCCGGACAGTCAAAGCTGGATGATCCCGGCGAGATCGAGTCACTTCTCCTTGAGGTGATCGAGGGCATCCGAGGGCCCGCGAGTGAGCGGAGGTTGCGTGTTTTTAAAACTATTGCATGCAGGGCTGCAATCAAGGGAAATACACCCCTCTCACACGAGCAGATGGAGCGGCTTATACAGCAGCTCTTCTCCGCAGGACCGCCCTATACATGTCCGCATGGAAGGCCGGCTATTGTCAGGTTCGGCTCAGCCGATCTTGAGCACCTCTTCAAGAGGAGATAGGTGATTTCGGACAAATCCATATTACCGACCTCATCATATGATATAGTGTGAGATGGGCTATTCTCGGTGGTGGACTCACTGGAGTCACACTCTCCCGGCTCCTGCAGCAGGCAGGGGAAGAGGCAATCGTTCTTGAGAAAGAGGATCGGATCGGCGGTTTATGCCGCTCGGAATCAGCGGATGGATTTACCTTTGATATCGGCGGTTCACATATCATCTTCTCGCGGAACGAGACTGTACTCTCGTTTATGAATGATCTCCTCTCCTCAAACAAGGCAGAGCGGAAACGGAATACCAAGATCTTCTATAAAGGCCTGATGGTCACCTATCCATTCGAAAACGGCCTCTATGAACTTCCAAAAGAGGATCTCTTTTACTGTATCAACGAATATATCAGGACGATCATCGCCGCGGAGAAGGGTGAGATCCCGACTCCTCAGAACTTCAGGGACTGGATTCTTGGGACCTTCGGACGCGGAATAGCCGACTGCTACCTTATTCCCTATAACGAGAAGATCTGGAACTATCCGACCGAACAGATGTCCGCACACTGGATGGAGGGGCGTGTGCCCCGGCCGCCTGTTGAAGATATCATCAGATCGGCAATCGGCATCAAAACAGAAGGGTATACCCACCAGTCGGTCTTCAACTACCCGATTCTCGGGGGAATCGAGTCAGTTGTGAAGGCTATCGCTGAGCCGGTGCAGGATTTTATTGTGACCGGCTGTTCTGTCTCCTCTCTTCAGAAAAGGGACGGGCAGTGGGTGATCAGTGATGGAACAACCAAATATTCGGCAGATCGGGTGATATCCACAATCCCGCTCCAGCATCTCCTGCCATGCCTGGGTTCTGTCCCAGCAGAGGTGCAGACAGCCTGCGATGCGCTGAGATATAATTCGCTCATCAGCGTCTGTATCGGATTTAAAGGTTCAGCACCACCCCTCTCCTGGGTGTATATCCCGGATGCTGCCACCGGAGACTTCAACAGGATCTCATTCCCCTCAAACTACAGCGACGCTGTTGCCCCGGACGGGCATGCTTCGGTGCTTGCCGAGATCACCTATAATGAAGGAGATCCGATCTCCCGGCTCACCGGTGATGAGATCCTTGACGATACTATAAGAAGCCTCAGGCAGATGGGTGTCATCCCGGAAGATGGCACAATCGCCCATGGTTCGGTGTATAGATCCAAATTTGCGTATGTGGTCTATGATCTCGATTATCTGGAGAATATCGCGATTGTCAGATCCTGGCTTTCTGAACAGGGGATTGATCTCGTCGGGCGGTTCTCCGAGTTTGAGTACCTGAATATGGATGGCTGCATCCAGAGCGCCTTTTCTTTTATGGAGCGAAATTAATGAGAGCAAATATCTTTGTTGAGGATATCTTCTTCTTCAAGTACATCGGCTGTTCGACGCTTGCAAAGACATTGTACCGCCAGATTCATGAGAAGCACCCCTATGATGTGGCCTGGAACTCCTATCAACCGGATTTTGATGTCGTCCATTACCATAGTTTCGGCCCGATGGCACTGACACACCGCTCATATAGCAAAGGAGTGAAGATCTTAACGGCACACTCCACCCCACGGCTGAATGACGGAAATGTTGCCTTCTCGACGATCATCAATAATCAATACCCAAAGATCTATGGCAAATTTGACCATATCATCGCAATCACGCCCCCAAGCCTCCGTGAGATCGAGGAGATGCTCCCCGATATGCCGACCACCCTCATCCCAAACGGGGTGAACCGGGAGAAGTTTACTCCCGATGAGGAGAAGAGACGGCGGTTCCGCAGCTGCCTCCAGGTGGATGATGATACCACCGTTGTCCTGACGGTTGCCCAGGAGACGCCGAGGAAGGGGATCTATGACTTCCTGAAGCTCGCAAAGAAGATGCCTGATGTCACCTTCGTCTGGGTGGGCGGCTATCCATACAGCGTGCTCTCAAAAGATTATGCAAAGATCGAACTGTTGAAGAGGAAGTCCGGGAAGAATGTGAAATTCACCGGTTTTGTTCCTGATATCACAGAGGCATATGCCGGTGCCGATATCTTCCTGCTCCCCTCATATGCGGAGATCATGCCGATGGTGCTCCTGGAGGCGCTTGCAACCGGTGTGCCGGTTGTCGCACGGGATATTCCGGAGTTTCGTGAAGTCTTTGGCGATGCCTCACTCCTCTTTTCTGATATCCACGAAGCGGAAGGTTTCATGAGGGATGAGACGGCTCTTCGGCGTCTCAGAGGTATCTCCCGTTCATTCACAGAGCGCTTTGATATCAATCGAATTGCCGGGGAGCATATGAACACCTACAAGAGGCTTGCGGAGGATGCATGATCTCGGTTATTGTTCCAACCTATAATGAAGAGTCAAATATCGAGGAGTGCTTAAAGAGCCTCTCGAACCAGTCAATCCCCCGTTCGGAATATGAGATCATCGTCGTTGACGGAAACTCAAAAGACCGGACACGGGAGATTGCAGAGAAGTATGCGGATCTCGTCTTCATCCAGACAAGAAAAAAGGTCGGAGGCGCACGGAACGACGGTGCAGAGGCATCAAAGGGCGATATCATCGCAACCACCGATGCCGACTGCATCATCCCACGGGACTGGCTTGCCAGGATCGAGGCAGGTTTCTCTGACCCGGAAGTTGTCCAGCTCTATGGCCTGGTTGAGCCGATTGAGCCTGGGATCAGGCACAAGATATCGCTTGCCCTCGCCAATACCTTCTCCCGGCTCGGCTACTATACGCATACCCTCTACTACACCCTCGGCTGCAACACGGCATTTAGGCGGCAACCGTTCTTTGAGGCAGGGATGTACCGCACCATCGATGCCGGAGACGATCTTGAGATCGCACGCCGGATGCGGCAGATCGGCCGCGTGAAGCTGGATGGGAAGCTCAGGGTGAAGTTCTCGATGCGCCGGTATGTGCAGTTTGGGACATTGAAGTCGCTCTATGAGTGGCTCTATATCACCATCAAGGGCGGGGATGACGAGAAGTACCAGTACTCGAAGCGGGAGTATAAGTGAGTCGATCCTGTCGTCCTGAATCTGGGTGTTCCAGGCTGGATGAATCCAACAGTCTTTGGGATTAGAACATGAACAGACAGGCAATTCTTACTTCACTCAACCAGAAGATCAACAAAAAGAAAAAGTAACCAAGCCCTAATCCAATATAAAAACTGAAGACATTAGATCATGATCCTCCACGAATCCGCCACTCTGGAATTGAAAAAATCCCTCTCCCTTATCGAGCCTGCTCTCAAATCAGTCTGTGGTTTCCTCAACCATCGTGGCGGCATCATCTCGTTTGGAAGGACCAACACCGGGACAATAATCGGTGTGGATCCTACTGACCACTCACTCCGCAAACTCTCCCAACAAATCACCTCCCGGATAAAACCTGAGGTCACACCAGATATCCGAGTTATCGAAGAAGAGGGAAAACACCTGATTGTTGTCACTGTCCCGGAGGGAATCAGTAAACCCTACTATCTTGATGGTATTGCGTACATGCGAACCGGAACCGAAAACCGGGTCATGCCCCCAGATGAAATAAAACGCATCATACTCCGTGAACATGCAGTGCCTTGGGATGATCAACTCTGTCAGGGAGCTACTCTTGATGACATTGATGCACCTTCAGTCAGGAAATTCCTCGAACGAGCACTGTATGAACGGAGGTTTGATGCAGATCCTTCAACTCCGGTTAAGATCGCACTGGAAAAACTCGGTGTCCTGAGTGGAGGGCTGCCTACCCATGCAGCCATCCTGTTTTTCGGCAAAGATCCACAACGTTTTTTTACACAGTCTGAGGTTCGCTGTGCACGGTTCAAAGGAGAGGAAGTCTCCAGTACTTATCTAAACATGAGCGTCCTGCACGGCAGGATCGATCAGCTCATCGAAGATGCTAACCGCTTCATAACCCAGACTATCCAGAAAGCAGCATGGGTTGTCCCCGGAAATATGCAACGGGAAGAGCACTGGGAATATCCGCCCGATGCCTTGCGGGAAGCAGTTATCAATGCGGTTTGTCACCGTGATTATAATTCATCAGGTAATGTCCAGATACGGATTTTCGACAGCAGGGTGCAGGTTTGGAACCCAGGGACACTCATAGAAGGTGTCACAGTCGAACTCTTAAAAGTCGAACATTCTTCTTACCCGAGGAACAAAACCATTGCCCGTCTCCTCTTCCTTACCGGATATATCGAACAATGGGGATCAGGTACGCTCAGCATGATCACTGCCTGTGAACGGGATGGCGTCCCTGACCCGCAGTTCCGTGAAGCAGGCAATGCATTTGTGGTCACCTTCCTGCGTTCAACGGTCAATACGCTTCTTGAAAACCCGAAGATCTTAAATCATCGGCAGCACAGGGCAATCAAATATTTACAAACGCATGCCACCATCACCCGGCAGGAATACAGTAATATTTTTGAATGCAATGAGAAGACTGCACGACGCGATCTTGCCGATCTTGAGAAGAAAAAAGTCATTGTGATGGAAAAAAGCGGAGCAACGAAATTATTCCAACTCAATCCGATCTTTTCCACCTATGTGGACATGGGTGGGCTTGGCAGTCGCTGAATTCTAAATCAGAAAACGCATAAATATCTACTGAAATTGGAAAATAATTATTTTATATCCTTGGAATTCTCATATCCAATATGGGCATAATGTGGACAAAAAGTTTGTGGTGACTTCCATTGACCGGATTTTGGGATGCTATTATTGATAGATCTCAATTCATTCCACACCCCCTCCTCCCCATTGTATGCTCTCCCCTTCCTCCTTCTCTCACCCTAACCTCCCCTGCACACTTCCCCCGACAACAAGATACGCCCCCGCCCGTTTCATCACAACTCCTGCTTCCCTGAGCATCTTTTCTGTCACTGCCCGCCCGGCACTCCTCATGAAGATGATCCGTTCAACTGCCTTTGGGCCGATCCCCGGCACCCGGATCAGCTCTTCCCGGGTGGCGGAAGAAGGATCAATCCGGACTGATCCCGCAGCATTGATCTTCGGATCTCCCGGCAGGAGTGCTCCTTCTTCGTCAAGTGCGGCAGCGGTTTCATCCGGCGAATAGCCATAGTCACGCACCAGCGCATCGACTGCATAGAGCCCCTTTAACCGTGACGGGTTTGCCGGGGCTGCTCTGGCAAGCGGGGTGCCGGGGAGGGGGATGAGCCCCGAATAGTAGATGCTGGCAGGGGCAAACCTCCGGTATTCACGGTGCATGAAGGAGAGGATCTCACCATCTGTCTCTTCTCCCGCCCCGACAACGATCTGGGTGGTGTGGCGGCCGGGGGCGGCCTCGGCAACCCAGGCATGCCGCCGCAGCAGATCCGACTCATAGTTTTTGACAGATGCGATCTCCGAGAGCCGATCCTTGCTGACGGCTTCGAGATTGATGCTGATCCGATTGGCGAGCCGGGCCGCCTCATTGATATCGGTCCGGAGGGCGCCCGGCACCACCTTCAGGTGCAGGTATCCGGTAAATCCTCCCTTTCTCATGAGGGTGGCAGCCTCGATCAGGTCGTCCATGCTCTGACCGCAGTCACGCGGTATTCCCGTTGAGAGGAAGAGGCCGGTGATCCGGCTCTCCTTCCAGAGTGAGCAGATAAGGTCAGCGAGCTCCTTTGGGGCAAATGCCGGCGCATTCTTCCTCCGGCATATCCCGCAGTATG
>NZ_JARVGN010000095.1 GCF_029762515.1 Methanocalculus sp.
TAGAGACATAATCCTCCCACCCGGAACCATTCTCCAATGCCCCAGTAACCATTTTGTCCTGGAATGCCTCTCCCGTCACATCGGTCTTCCCCTTGAAACTCACCCCGACGAGATGGATATTCGTTGCATCAGCAACCATTACCACATCGGTGTCATAAACAAAGACATAGAGTCCGGGTTTCTTTTCATTTCTGTATGGATGGCGCCCGGCATTGATCGCCCGGATCGTTGCCGGGGCATCATCTTCAAGTGCATCTGCTGTCAGGGAGACGAGCCCTACTGCCTCCTCTTCAGTCAGGAAATCGGTTGCATATGCCGGGGTGAGATACCGATAGAGGATCCGCTCGTACCGGCTGACCCCATACACATCCTTTTCAGATCGTATCCGGTCTAGCGCCTGCTGGAACGCCACAATAAGAGGCTCGGGAGTCTCACGGTTGAAGGTGACATAATACTCATGCATCGTGAGGGGATAGCCAATGATGATCGATTCCGGGTGCTCGGCATACATCCCGATCAGCCTGATTCCGGGATACTCAGCATATGCCCATGCATCGATCTCCCCGGCTTCGAGTGCCTGTATCAGTTCCTCTGCGCCGGTTGCGTACGTGATCTTCTCATAGCCGAGTAACCGGAGATCATCTCCGGCAATATCATCGGTGATCGCTCCAATAGAGAGTTTTAAAAGATCCTCTTCCGTCTGCACGCTTTCACCAGATCGCATGAAGAGGACGTATCTACTCCTGACAATCGGACCCGCCCAGAGGAACAAGTCTTCACGCTCAGGGGTTTTTGCAGTTGAAAAGATGACGTATCCCGGAACAGATAGTGTCTTTTGGTACCCCTCTTCCCATGTGGAGAGGATCACCTGGTCGCGGGAGAGATCAGTATTCAGATCCGAGAAGATCTCATCCAGAATATCAACTGAGATCCCCTGAAGGGCACCATCCTCCATGAAATTGTAAGGATAATGCTCTTCAGTCATATACGTGAGGGTGGCAAGACCCCGTGATGGGATATAGCGGTTCAGTATCTGGTCGTACCGGCTCAAACCACCATCTGAGGGTGTCTTTTTCAGGGCATCAAGTGCAGACTGAAACCATTCGACATCCTGCTGCGGGGTCTCCCTGTTGAATGCATAATAGAGATCCACGGTCGTGAGCCGGTATATCTGGTTAAAATAGCCGTATTTCCCTGTTACCTGTGCGATCAGGTACTCTCCTGCAAGATCACCTGAGGCAAAGAGATCAATCTCCCCTGCATCGAGCATCTGGATCAGGTTCATGGGATCAGGATCGGTGACGATCTGAGCATCATCGACTCCTGCCCGTTTCAGCTCCAGAACCGAGACATCATCTTCAACTGCACCAATTTTGAAATTGTTGAGATCGGAATCCTCTGCAACGGTGATATCACTTCCACGGCGTGCAAAGAGGACGATATCGTACGACGCGATCGGACCTGCCCAGAGGAACAGATCTTCCCGCTCGGGTCTTCTCGCAGTCGAAAAGACAGCATATCCGGGTGTTGAGCGTGCGGTCTGATATCCTTCGGTGAAGAGTCCGATCCGTATGGCATCCCCAGGCAATGAGAACCCTTTCTCCTTATATGCAGCATACAGGAGCTCAACTGCGATCCCTTTTAAGTCACCATCATCATAATTGAATGGGGGGAATTCCTCTGTCAGAAAGATCAGATCCGGTGCTCCGGATGACTCCTCTGCAACACACCCCGAGGTGAAGATACATGCCAGAAGCAGAACAGATAAAGAAAAAATAACCTGGGAATACTGACGTAAACCCTTCACCATTCTGTGCATATGCTGAATATGGAAGAGGGGTATTTATGCTTTCTGAAGCGGCAATTAATGGATGGAAGCCCGAGTGAAGAAGTGTGAGAACTCTCACCCCACACAGACCCACCGATCATAGATCGGGTCACGCTCATTCTCAAAGACCTCGATCTTCCGATCCACCGATGCACCCCACTCCCTGATCAGCCCCGACTCCCGTTCGGTCCCAACAGTGATCAGCGCCTCCTCACAGAGATCAAAGAGCACCATAACAAGCTCTTCCCAGAGATCTGTTCCAAACGAGTGAATCTCACCGAGCATGATCCCAAGCCCCCTCTCAGCCGGAGGCAGGAAGACATCGGCACTCCTGCCATCAATGCAGAGGGTTCCTTCCGGATCAAGCCTTCCTGCAATCAGCCCCCGGGCGATGAGCGCTTCATCATTATCATAGGCAAGCGGCTCCATCCCCATCTTTGAAACAATAGCCGATCCGATCCCCGAGCCACAGCAGCAGTCGATGCATGGACCAGATCCTTCACTTCCCCATATCTCGTGGATCAGGGATTCGAGTTTTCCTGTCCTGTCCGGAGGAACATCCTCAAATGCAGGATCTACCGCAGCACTGATCTCTTCGGCAAATGACCTCCGGACAGCCCTTTCCCAGAGATGCCGCTCTGTCTGGTAGAGATCGCCGCCAATCTCCTCAAATCGTCCGATCTCCTCGCCCGTCATCTGCCGGTACAGGCAGGTTGATGCCCACCATGCCGATCCGTCTTCCGAAAGGGCTACTGCCAGGGGATCATCATCCATATCAATCAGAAGCCTGGCACAATCGCTTCTGGCGGGGAGGACAAGGAGATCGGAGAGGTAGTCAATCCCTGATAGATCCCCAAAAGAAGGCTCAACAAATGTCAGGTTTTGAACCTCAAAAATCTCTTCAGCTTTCATCTCTTCTTCCTCTGTATTGTCAGTCCGCCGACTGATTTGATAACACCCTCAACGGTTGCATTCTCATCCATAGTCACCCGCTGCCCTTCCACATTCCCAAGTATCCGGACATTCTCTTCAATGACGATATCATGCCCGGCCTCCACATTCCCGTGAATTTCGGTACCAGAAGAGATCGCAATGGAATCTGTTGCCCGTATACTTCCAAAGAGGGTGGTATTCGATCCAACCGTTGCCTTCTCTCCCCGGATCTGACCGTGGAGCCTGCATCCTGAGCCGATCACAATTGAGGTCTGCACCTGAAGCCGTGACTCATCAAGGTGGGTTTTTGAGGGAAGCATAAGTGGATGAGCATCATCTTCACAGATCTCCTCAATGAACCTGTCGATCTCTTCCTCATGTTCGAGCCTGAGCATCGTCAGGACATAGAGGAGGATATAGAGGATCACCGGCATCGGGTTTCGGACCTCGATATCGCCGCGGGCATCAAATCCCTTCTCGATCATGACGTTATCACCAATATCGAGATTCCCCATCACAGAGAGTTTGCCCCGGATCGTAACACCCTCGCCGATGAAGGCATCTGCATCGCAGACGAGGTTGCCGTCAATTTCACAGAAGTTGCCGATCCTGAGATCACCCTCTGCGATTACATCCCCATTCAGGGTACAGGACTCTGCTATGAAGACATCATACCCGGATATCCCATAGTCGATTCGTGAATGATCGCCGACGATCACATCACCCGGTGCCTTGAGTATGCGTTCCTGCAGCTCGGTTTTATCAGGGATGACACATCCCTTTAATGTCAGCCGTTCCAGTTGAATCTCGTCCGGGACGGAACCATTCTGAGCCGGGACTGCATTCTCCTCCATACCAACCTGCACCTCATGCTCCGTACTTCTCAGATCTATTGATCAAGTCAACCAGTATCGGCATAAGATCTCCGCCCCGAATCCGGCTAAGCCCTCCCCCGGCTGTGGAGAGCTCATCAAAGGCAGCAACGGAATCAATCCTGACACCCGGACCACGAATGATGATCGGCACAGGATCACCTGAATGATCCATCACCGAACACGGAGTCGTATGATCGGCACAGATTGCAATGACAATATCATTCCATTCAAGAAGCGGGGCAAGGGCAGAATCAATCACCTCGATGAAATCACGTTTCAAAAGGGGCTTTCCATCATGGCCAAACTCATCTGCGCCCTTGATATTCAGGAGCACAAAATCCTTTCTCTCAAGCTCTTTTTCAGTATATGCAATTTTTGCAGTGAGATCGGAATCAGCCGATCCGGTGATCCCCGGTACAGTTACCGGCTCAAGGCCAACTGCTGATCCGATTCCCGAGATGAGGGCCGCTGCTGAGATAACACTCCCTGTAATCCTCCATTTCTCGGGGAACGGCTCAAACCGACCCATCACCCCGGCACCGCGGATCAGAACAATATTTGCCGGAAGGAGCCCATCGGCTATCCTCTGCTTATTCAGAGGGTGATCGAAGAGAATCTCCTGCGACTGGCGGAGGAACTCATTTGCCACCTCGGATGTGTGGAGATCTGATCCGGCATCCGTCATCGGCCGGATTGGAAGCGGAGGGAGCTGTTCATGTTTTGGATCATTGGAGGTTACACCTGCTCCAAGCCCTTCCCCACGGAATGCAAGAGCCGCACGGTGCCCGGCACCAGGTTCGAAGAATAGTTCCACACCAAATGCCGAGAGATCGACACCATCCCGGATCGCAGCACAGAGAGGTTCAGTTGAAGAGATCCGCCCGGCTCTCCTGTCGAGGATCGTTCCATTCGAATCAAGGCTTCCGAAATTGCCACGGAACCCGATCATCCCGGCTTCCATTTTTATCCCGCATCCTTCAGCTTCAAGAGGTCCCCTGCCCGTATAATAGCGTTCGGGAGGATATCCAAGAAGGCTCAGATGTGCAGTATCTGATCCCGGCCGGATACCGGGTGCAATGGTATCCATGATTCCGCAAACGCTCTCCTTTGCAAGGCGGTCTAAAACAGGTGTTGCCGCCGCCTGAAGAGGCGTCTTCCCATCCAGTGCATCACACGGCCGATCAGCTATACCGTCAAGTACCAGGAGAAGTATCTTCTGCGCAGTCATCCTGCATAGAGATACACCTCAATATGTTATGAGTATGCCCCTTTGTGGAGCGAAAAAAAAAATTATGCGGCAATGGCCGCAGCCTTCTCAGCTGCCGTCCTGACCGCTTCGGATTTGATCACATCGATTCTGCGAATCGGGAAGATCGTCCGTGATTCCTTGAAGATCTCGCGCGAGATATCCCCGTTTACCCCTGCCTTTGCAAAGGTATCGTAATCCATCTCAGAGGCAAGGCGGGTAACAACCTCAACCATCTTTGCCCTGATTGCATGGATATGCGAGAGTTTTGCCCGGTTCAGTGTGAAACAGGTGATCGTCACCTGAATCTCACGGCCACCCTGTACTTTCAGGGTCACGGTTGTGTCGATCCGTGATGTCCGCCGCTTAACATTTGAACGGATATAATCACGGGTCACCTCATGGCCGATGAACTCGGTATACGCTGCATCGCCTGCGACATTGTTAATCCGAAACAGCATCTTGATGTACTGTTTGGAGTAGTCCTGTGCAATCTCACCGAGTGAGATCTGCATAACGCGGCCCATCATGTTTGCGGGATCTGCCGAGACAATATCCCCGATAAACACTTTACCAAAGACCTCAGGGGTATAGACCTTGTACCAGCTCTTCGCCTTCCAGCCTTCGACCCTGCGTCCAACCTGCTTCTTTTTTGCCATCGTATCACCAAATTACCATAAACTACGATTTATGCCTGTTCTTGTTCCATCTTTTTTATCCTCTCGGAGCAGAGTGAGTCTGCAATCGAGAGGTTCATCAGATAATCGTCAACAGTTGCGATTGCCGAACGCAACGGCATGTCGCGAATCACCATTTCAACATATTCCTGAGATATATGCATCTCCATAGTGTCCGTATTGTCAGGAGAGAGACTCCCTGCAACACAATCGGGCGAAGCATGGTATGACCGGATCCGGCCACTCTTAATCTTCATGCCGGGATCGCCTCCATAACCGCCTGCCGGAAGAGTGTATCAGTCCCGGCAGGAATTGTCGCCCCTGCCCTTTTCATGTGCCCGCCGCCACTGCCGCCTACAGCAGCAGCAGCGGTCCTGACAATGTTATCAAGATCCAGGTGGAGACCCGGAGGCGTTCTGGCAGAGACAGAGCAGAGTTCGTCATCTCCTGTGATCACAAAGACCGGGGATGACCGTGTGAGATCGGTTGAAAGGAGATCGGCAACATCGGACGAGACTATCTTATCGTTCACCCGGTACCACCCCTCATCGATCTCTTCGACTGAGCCAATTCCCTGAAGAATCCTCTGCCGGAATACCGAGAAGATATCCCATGCTTCCTCCAGTCCGGCAGGATCACCCATACAGAGGGATACGGCAAGGCCGCCCCGCCCGGATTTTCCACAGGCATCGATAACAGCTGACATCGCAGGAGCCCAGGGGATCACCTCACGCTCAAGCTG
>NZ_JARVGN010000096.1 GCF_029762515.1 Methanocalculus sp.
TTCTGCTTTGAGCATGCGTGCCTTCTCAACCTGGAAGGGGTAACTCACCATGGCGACGACGATTGCACCCTGCTCTTTTGCGATCTGAGCCACAACAGGGGCCGATCCGGTTCCGGTCCCTCCACCCATTCCTGCAGTGACGAATACGAGATCTGCTGATTCAAGGAGGCTCTCAAGGGTCGGCCTGGCCATCTCGGCTGCGCGTCTGCCAACATCCGGGAATCCGCCGGCTCCAAGGCCTTTGGTCAGGGATTTGCCGATCAGGACTCTTTTATCGGACTGAACCATATCAAGGTGCTGTTTATCGGTGTTGATTGCGATCGTCTCAGCACCATTCACCTGCATATGGTGAAGCCGGTTTACTGTGTTGTTTCCTGCGCCGCCACACCCGATGATGACAATGCGTGGATTGCCAAGCATCTCATCATCATCGATGATCGATGATTTAACGCGGTCTTTCTCAATCTCTGCGTGTTTTAGAGCTTCATTTATAATTGTCTGCATACTACAACCCCTCATTTAAATTTTTAAAGACGTGACCTGATCGCTTTCGCGCATTACCCGATCTCCGTGCTTGGATAGGAGTTCCCGTACTGCATATCGAACCGCTTCAGATACGGTTGGGAATTCTCCGGCCGCTACCAGTTTCTCCAGCATTTCGACCTGTTGCCTGGGTAATCGGATGGTGATCCTGTCCATTTCTCACTCCAGTCAGACAATTGTCATACATTAATAAGCTAATTGTCAGACATTAAGCGCACAATCGTCTGATCTTACTAATCAGATAAATGTAGATGTATCGTTAATGTATATATAGTTTACGAAAAACTACGGAAGCGCCCCTGAACAGCCTTTTCAGAACCCTTTTAATCAGAACAATGCAAATTAATTTGAGTATGATTCAACCCGCTTTCTTTGAGAATTGTTTTCATCAGATCCTTTCCTGGTGGCCTGCCCTATGAGGATCAAACACATGCCAAAAAGGCAGATACATGGTGGTATTATCAGGAATCTTCGCAGAGAAGGGCTGAAAAAAGATCTGCTGGACTTCAGTGCAAGCATGAACCCATTCCCTCCTGCTGTTGCATGGGAGCCAGGAGCATGTGATCTGGGCGATTATCCCGATGACACCTATCTTGATCTGAAGGAGGCGATTGGATCTGTATTTTCACGAAAAATCGAAGAGATCACCGTTGGCAATGGATCGGTCGAGCTGATCAGGATCTTTGCGCAGGTGATGGCACCCGCAGGGTCGCGGGCATTTATTGAGAGATCGACATTTGGGGAGTACGCCCAGTCTGTTCGTCTCGCCGGTGGTACAATTACCCATAATCCTGAAGACAGAGTTGATCTGCGGTATATCTGTAATCCAAACAATCCAACCGGCATGCTCCTTTCAAAAGATGCGATCAAACAAAGGCTGAAGGAGTGCCGGGATGAGGGCTCCGTCCTCTTTCTGGATGAGGCGTTCATTGATCTCTCGGATCCCGATCAGAGCATGGTGGATGAGAGGGATTCTGAACTCTTCATCCTCCGATCACTTACAAAGGCATTTTCTGTACCGGGCATCAGGTTTGGTTTTGGCTTTGGTGATCCGGATCTGATCGAAGCGATCGAAAGCACCCGTCCTCCATGGACTGTGAACAGATTTGCTGAGATATACGCAACCGAGGCTATCCGACATCTCCCGAATCTGGCAGAATCACGAAGAATGATAGCAATTGAGCGTGATTATCTCAACCAATCACTCTGCGCCATCGGTTACACTCCACATCAGTCATCTGCAAACTATATCCTCGTTGATGTGGGAGTGTCCGCATCAGATCTGGTCCGGCGTCTTCTTCGTGAAGGGGTTCTGGTGAGGGACTGCACATCATTTGGTCTCCCGGAATCGATCAGGGTTGCAATACGAGGGCATGAGGAGAATCAGATTCTCATTGAGGCATTATCTGCATGCGCGCCTTAATCATGGCAGGAGGAGTTGGATCGCGCCTTGACATGGGGGAAAAACCCCTTGTCAGAATAGCAGGCCGTCCGATGATTCGTTTTGTTATTGATGCATTTTTAGCAGCAGGTGTAACTCCGATTATCGTAACATCCATAAAAACGCCCTACACAAAAAACTGGTGCCGGGCACATGATATCCTGTTTGTCTCTACTGATGGCACGGGTTATATCGAAGATCTCGCTCAGGCAGTCTCAATTCTTGAAGAGAACGGTCCTTTTTTTGTAGCTGTCTCGGACATCCCCTGTATCCGGCCGGATATTATCTCTTACATATGGGAGGAGTATGCGATTTCAGGGATGCAGGCCTGCTCAACCTGGATCCCTCTCACTCTCTGCAGCTGTTTTGAAACCACGCCCCGCTACCAGATGGAGATTAATGGTGTCCCGGCAAGCCCGGCGGGAATCAATATCCTTGATGGTTCATGTATTCATGCGGAGCAGGAGGAACTCCGGCTCCTTCTCCATGATCCGGGGCTTGTATTCAATGTAAATACCCGGTTTGAGCTTGAACTTCTTGAAAAGCACTTTCAGTCACTCATGAAACGATGAGAAATGATCCCTTTTACAAGGAACGATTCGTCAGAATGCATATAACGAAAACTGCTGACTAGTATATATGAACCATTCGCGGGAGATCGAGGTCGAGGGTCATATCATTGATTCGGGCATTATGACACGGGTTTTTGACCGTATCATGGATATGGGGGGAGACTTTGAGATCATCACGTTTGATGTCGGAAAGAAGAAAGTTGATCCAAGCTTTGCCCGGCTCCGTGTCTTTGCCGAAACTGAGGAGAAACTCGACTTAATAACAAGCGAGCTTCATCGGTATGGTATACGCCTCATTGATGCTGATAATGTCAGGCTTCTTCCTGCGGAGGCTGACCGGGTTATTCCATCCGGCTTTTATTCAACAACCAATCATCCGACATCAATAAGGTATAATGATGATTGGATTCTGGTTGAGAACATTGAGATGGATTGCATAATCAAAGTAGATCCAAACAATTCGCGTGCTTTCTGTATCCCTCTCTCAAAGCTGCGAAAAGGTGACTATGTCGTCCTGGGTGAAGCGGGTGTCAGGGTTATCTATCCTGAACGGCCCCGGGAAACCGGCATGTTTGAGTTCATGCACGGGCAGGTCTCCTCTGAACGGCCAAGCGAGACCATCGTCAGAAAGATCGCAGAGGAGCTGCTGAAAGTAAAGGCAAAAGGGCAGAAGGTTGCTCTCGTCGGCGGACCGGCAATTGTTCATACCGGCGCAGGAGAAGCACTTGCAACCCTGATCCGGAAAGGATACATCGATATCCTCTTCAGCGGCAATGCCCTTGCCACTCATGATATTGAGAGCAATTTGTTTGGAACTTCCCTTGGAATGAATCTCAAAACAGGTGATCTCGTAACCGGCGGTCATAAGCACCATATTATCGCAATCAGCGAGGTGATGCGTGCCGGATCAATAGCAGCTGCCGTTGAATCCGGGGTGATCACTCAGGGGATTATGTATGAGTGCGTGAAAGCAGGTATACCCTATCTGCTCGCAGGCTCGATCCGGGATGACGGTCCTCTTCCTGATGTAATAACCGATGTTGTGGTGGCACAGGATGCAATCAGGGCCAATCTTGGTGATTGCGGGATGGTTCTCATGATCGGAACACTTCTCCACTCGATTGCTGTTGGCAACTGCCTGCCTTCCTATGTTAAGACGATCTGTGTGGATATCAACCCGGCGTCTGTTACAAAACTGATGGATCGTGGAACCAGTCAGGCGATAGGTGTTGTCTCGGATGCAGGGACATTCATTCCGGCTCTCCTTGCTGCACTCCAGCACCAGAAAGAGACGTCAAAATAAAAAAAAATTACCGGGTAAGGGGCATGCACCAGGGCATCTCATTGCCAAGGATATACTCCCACTCTTCTTTACAATCACAGCCTGTATCATATACGGCCTGGAGAAGGCTGCGATCAAAGCTCAGCGAATAAAGATTAATCGCATTTTTTATCTCCCGATCACATTCACCGCAGTTATGTGGTCCACGGGCAAACCCGCCCCCAACAGGATCACAACTGACCTTTTCATCGGTTGAGAGGAGGACATCAAGGGCACTCCAGAGGTATGGAGGCCGGTATGCTCCGCGTTTCCAATAGTACTCAACATCAGTTCGCTTCTGAACTGTGCAGAGATTCATTGACATCAAATCCGAATACGGTGCCGCCTCACGGATAGAGGTCTTCATATCTGCTATCGCTTCTTTTTCAGTCATGAAGAGTGGTTTCATCATCAGATATGACTTGACACCGACACCGGCTTCTTCTGCCTCTTTGGCTGCCCGGATAAAGTCGGCAAATGCCATTCCCTTGTCAATGCATTTCTCTCTGATTCGATCGTCTGTTGTCTCAAGCCCGATTGCAACATAGAGGGGCATCGTATGATCGCCGCAATCAATCTGGTCGAGGAATGAAGCAATTGCCGTCTGGGAAATATATTCGGCACGGGATTCGGCAATCGCAATTTTTCCCCTGATGAGCCTCCCAAGTTCCTCTCTCGCTTCCAGCGGAACTTCGTCAGGGTCAAAGAAACTCCCTGAGGTGAAGATCTTGATCACCTCGTAGTCATCGGAGCGATAATTCTCTTCGATCCACCGGATCTGGGCAATCATCCGCTCTTTTAATTCGCTCGTTTCTAATGAATGGTACCGTTCAAACCGGTATCCGCACATCCTGCACCTGTTCCAGCGGCAACCGCCGGATTTCAGAATAATGGTGAGTGTTTTTTTAATCTCGCCATCTATCAGGTCTTCCCCCATCCATGAGGCAAGGGGCTTCTCAACTGTTCGGGATACCATTAAAACCATATAAATATGATATCTCGATCATGAAAAAGATCGCACTTGCTGCCATTCTCCTCCTTCTCTGTATCTCAGCAGTGGGGGCATATAACTTCCAGTTTATCGGGCCGCCACGAGACTCAGGCAGTATTAACGGGAATGTCGGAGATATCATTACCCTTAGTGGGATCTCCCAGAACATACCTCCGGGCGTTACAATGACACTCTCTGTCACCGGTCCGGACAGTTACTATTCCAGCAGGAGTATGGTGATCCAGGATGGAGGGGTATTCTCAACGGAATTTGATACAACCGGGCTGAAAGAGGGTGATTACCGGTTTCAGATTCAGGCACCAAAATACTACGAGGTTTCACAGCCAAGAAACTGGGTTATCTACCACTTAACTGACCGGAGCCTTCTCCTGACGATGATATCTCCGGTTCGCCAGGACTATGATGGCTGGCTCTCTGTCAGTGGCTTGGTCGACGGCCTTGGCGCTGATGGGGTTGAACTGACAGTATATGGTCCATCAGGCAACTATTTCGGCCCCCAATGGGTATCGAGCGATCAGAGCGGCAGGTTCTATCAGGAGATATCAATAGACAGAGCGGGGGTTTATTCCGCTCGTATTGCCGATAGGAGAGGATTGATTGGAATGGTACAGATTCAGGTGATCCAGGAGATAGTATCCACCCCGGTCATCCCTACACGAACCCCGGAGCCTTCGATCATCTCTGCAAGCGCGACTGCCTCACGTGAAAATCCGGCATATTTTGTGATGCAGACGAGATCCGGGACGGCAACAATCAGCACTTCGCTTGGAATTGACTGGGTGATCGAGTATATCGATGAATCAGGGAATCACCATATCATCAATGAGTATGGGGCAGACAGGGCAGAGACATTTACCCTTGAAGGGAATGGCGGCATGATTCACATCAGGGCATACCCCGATGGAGCGGGAACCGGCACAGTCCATCTCTATGGCCAGAACATCGTCTCTTTAACCACAAGCACGATGGCTTCAGATAAGTTCGGAGATCTTGTGGATCCGGGGCATACGCCTGCTGAAGAGTCTCCGGCGTTTATCCTTATGCCCCTGGTTGCACTGGCAATTCTCGTCATTTGTCTGGTGAAGAAACCATAATCTCTTATTTCTAAAGAGCATATATGTGTACGGGCCGGGGTAGTCTAGTCCGGAAAGGCGGTGGCCTTGAAAGCCACTGGTGTTGCACCTCGGGAGTTCAAATCTCTCCCCCGGCGTTTTTATGACTCTTTTCTCTTATCTGACTCATTCATCCATCAGCCACATTCGTTCTCTTTATCACTTTGAGAAGACAAGAGGATCTTGAGGAATGGTTCATGTGTATTGCAGTGCCTGCAGAAGTAATTGAGATCAGGGATGGAAACATCGGACTTGTCGACTTCGGCGATCTTCAGCATGAAGTCAGGCTTGATCTC
>NZ_JARVGN010000097.1 GCF_029762515.1 Methanocalculus sp.
TATTCCGGGGGTAGATCTTTTAATCTCTCATCAGGAATCCCGTGAATAATCCAATCTGCAATAATGAGGACACTGGAGTTTTTACTCTGCATGAGTCTCTCAAACTCATCAAGGACCCCTTCTTCATGCAGGATTGGATCATCGGCCCAGTTGAGGAGGTGAATGAGGGCAAATGCCTCCTCACCAATTGAAATTGCCTCCTCTCTCTGTACATCGATATATTCCACAAATATATCATCCAGCCTCTTTTCAACGTCCGCAAGAAAGCCATCAATTATCTCGACACTCCCAAAAGCAGCAGCAATCACCACAGTGAGTGGATCCCGTATATCCGCATCTTCAGTATCAGATCTAAAGAGCATGATCAATGAGAGGAGATTTTTGAGGTACGATGGTATGGCTTCGGTAAAACTGACGATTTCTACCTCCAGATTATCAGAGATTCCTGCTCGAAGAAGGTATCTGATACCTTCAATCTGCTCCCGGAATGATAGATTATGAAATACAGAATATCTATAGGAATGGTCCAGAATATCGTCTGTTCCGGAAGGTGGACGAAATAATGTTTCCTCCAGCAGATTATGCCATAGCTCTTTTGCTCCCTCATCATCTTTCATGAGAGTAAAACCAAGGAAGGCATATAGCCGTCGCATTAACTGTGGATCGTCATGCCGTTTCGTAAGGTTTGCTAATAATTTTTCATCATACTCTCCATCCCGTGAACGATTGACAAGTGCCTTTCGTATCATGCAGAGGGAAGAGTCACTAAAGAAGTAATCATCAATCAATATGCTGTACGCTGACTTATGATCCCCGATGGACTCATAGAGTGATGACAGGGCAAGGGTGACTTCGCGGCAATCGGGATACTCTTCAAAGGTTTCAGCGATGATCCCGATCAGTCTTTTCTTCTCGTCAGAGGTGAGATGATCATTGGTGAGATCAAATGCGGGCCCAAAAAAGTGAAAATGATCGGGATCACTGAAGAAGGATCTGCTCATGCAGAGATGGTAAGACTCCCTTTGGTTTTATTATATCTAAGAGGTAGAGAGGGAAAGTTCTCTCTTTACTCCCCACTATAGATTTTCCATGCCTGTTCCACATCAGCCCCTTCAATCGTAATAGCGAAGATTGCATTTGTGAACCGGACGGCTGCATCAAGTCCTTTCTGATGGATGTTCCTGCCGGTTGCATTTCCTGCCGCTCCTCCGGAATGGATCTGGTCATAGAGTTCTGTTAAGAACTTCTTTTCATCGATGGAGGAGCCTCCTGCACAGACCACCTTCGTTCTGCCAGCTGCAAGAACAGCCTCTTTCAGGAGATCAGAAGAATTATGACCCTCTTTCTTCGGAGCATTCACCTTGACATAATCTGCACCAAGTGCTGCGGCAACTCCCGCTGCACCTGCGATCAGGTGCGGATCTTTCTCGTCTTTAACCGCTGCTCCGCGTGGATAGATCCAGAGCACAACAAGCATCCCGTTTTTATGTGCATCCAGGATCACCTGCTGCGCCTCACGCATCATCTCACTCTCGTATTCTGATCCGATATAGATCGTATAGCCAACCGCTGTGATCGCGAGTCCCGTCCTGTCACGGAGATCCACAACATCCTGGACCGAAACAAGGAGGGGGCTGTAAGGGTCCTGCTGGGAGGTCTTGACCAGGTGCGTCTTTGAATTGAGTTTCACGAGATAGGGGATATCCGGGAAATCCATTCCATACCGGACGATAAGTCCGTACTGTGTTGCAAAGACACCAACTTTTCCCTCTGAGGCGATTTTGAAGAGGTGCACAGGGCTTGCATCATCTTCATGGATATCCTCGCCAAAGAAGTCGTCATTGAGGTGCTCGACCTTCTGGTCGCCGGCAAAGAGCATCAGGCGCCCGGTACCGCGTGTTATCCTCTGGTAGTTTGCGATGAAGGTATCAACTGCCGCAAACGGTACATCCAGTGGAATCGAGAAGACATCTTCTGCAGTCATACCCAGAATATCATCCCGTGCCTGATTAATGGTTGCGGATTGTTCAGGCAACAATCAGCAGGATGGAACTGCTCTATGAACCATGAATAGAAAACCGGAATGAAAAAAATTGTAATTAGTGTAAAAGGAGGAGGGGATCTGCTTCCAGGACATTTTTCCCCGTCCTGCCCTTCTGATTATTCGAGATGGATGACCTGATGGCCTTTATCCGAATCTTTCCGGCAGATGATCTCAAGGACACCGTTGATACAGCTCATCCTGATGTTATCAGGATCGACCTGTGGGAGATCCACCACGGCAATCGGTTCTCTCCTCTCATGTGATACGATATGGAGACGGCCACCCTCAAAGAAGATCCTGATCTCTTCAGGATCATATCCTGAGACATCAGTTGCGATGATCAGATCGTCATTAATCTCATAGACCTCAACTGCATGCTCCTCTTCGTCGAATGGTGTCTGGCTGATGTTCACAGGGGAGCCGTTGATAACCACACGGAATCCCATAACCCGTGGGGATGTCAGATCAACGTCCATTGACTCTGCCATGATCTTCCTGACCGCATCAATCAGTTCCCTGTATGCATCTGATGGTGGTTCATTCATTCTTCTTTCACACTCATTTCTCTTCAGCCATTAGTTTTTCCAGTTCTGTTGTTTGTTCCCTGATCACATCAAACTGTTTCCTGCCGGATGTCACAAGATTGCGGATTTTTTCTGCAGCAGCGGCAATCGTCTCACCTTTCTCAAGGAGGAGCGCACGTTTTGCAACATTCAATGCCTTTTCCAGAATCCGCCTCTGCTCCTCGTTATAGAGGAACTCCCATGACTGCCGTTCGGCGGACTCGATAGCATCGCTATCAAGGGATGGCTTCACCCGCTCCTGTGCCCGCCTGATATGATCCTTGGTGACACGAATATTCTCCATCGCATCTTTCATCTCAATCTCGCTTCTGCCTCCCATCTTTGAGATGAAATCACGGATTGCATAGAGCTTTGATTCACGGACAAGAGCTTCGATATCAGCACCGACAAACCCTTTTGTCTCACCAACCAGTGTGTCAAGATCGATATCTTTTGCAAGCACACCTTCTTCATCCTTCAGGTATACCTTGAAGATCTGCTTCCTTCCCTCATCATCTGGTGGCGGGACAAAGATATGGCGTTCAAGCCGCCCGGGACGCATGAGGGCAGTATCCATCATATCCGGCCTGTTGGTTGCACCAATGACGACCACGTCCTTGAGTTCTTCAAGCCCGTCAAGTTCCGTTAAGATCTGGCTGACCACACTCTCGGTGACATGGGAGGATCCGGTGTAACTTCCCCTGCGAGGCACAAGCGCATCAACTTCATCAAAGAAGATGATGGACGGCGATGCCTGGCGTGCTTTCCGGAAGATCTCCCTGACACCTTTCTCGGATTCGCCAACCCATTTGGAGAGGAGTTCGGGTCCTTTGATTGATATGAAGTTGCACTCGCTCTCGTTTGCCACAGCTTTGGCAAGGAGCGTCTTTCCGGTGCCGGGAGGGCCAAAGAGGAGGATCCCTTTTGGTGGCTTGGTTGTGAGTCTCTGGAATATTTCCGGGTACTTCAGCGGCCATTCCACTGCCTCCCTCAGCTCTTCTTTAACATCTTCAAGGCCGCCGACATCGCTCCAGTGGATGTCTGGCACCTCGACAAGCACCTCACGCATTGCACTCGGCTCAACATGCTTTAGTGCCTCATCGAAATCCTCGCGGATAACTTTCAGCTCATCCAGAAGCTCGGTTGGGATGTCTTCATCCACATTGATCTTCGGAATGATCTTTCTGAGTGCATGCATCGCCGCTTCCTTGACGAGCAGTGACAGATCTGCACCCACAAAACCATGGGTGATATCTGCGAAATGCGAGAGTTCGACATCATCTCCAAGTGGAACCCCGCGGCTGTGAATCTGGAGGACTTCGAGCCTTCCCTTTTTATCAGGAATTCCAATCTCGATCTCACGGTCAAACCGCCCTCCACGCCGAAGCGCAGGATCAATTGCATCCGGAAGGTTTGTTGCGGCGATGACGATCACCTGTCCGCGGCTCTTGAGCCCATCCATCAGGGAGAGGAGCTGTGCAACAACCCGCCGTTCAACCTCCCCTTTCGTATCTTCACGTTTTGGTGCAATGGAGTCGATCTCATCGATGAAGATGATCGTCGGCGAGTTCTCCTGTGCCTCATCAAAGACCTCACGGAGCTTGCCCTCGGACTCGCCATAGTACTTACTCATGATCTCCGGGCCTGAGAGCGTGATGAAGTGGGCGTCCACTTCACTGGCAACTGCCCGTGCGATCAGGGTCTTTCCGGTTCCTGGTGGACCATAGAGCAGCACCCCCTTTGGTGGCTCGATTCCAAGCCGCTCAAAGAGTTCCGGGTGCCTGAGCGGGAGCTCGATCATCTCGCGGACGAGTTGAAGCTCACGTCCAAGTCCGCCGATATCCTCATAATGGATATCTGAGAAACCTTCTTTTCCTTTCTCTCCTTCATAGGGTGTTTCTTTCAGCTCGATCTCTGTGTCTTCGGTGACAATGGCAATGCCCTTTGGGCTCACTTTTGAGATGACGAAGGTGAGTGGGTTTCCAAGTACATTTACCCGGACAGTCTGGCCTGCGGATACAGATCTGCCATGAAGCATTCGTTTCAGGTATTGTTCCCCGCCTACAAGCCGAATTGCCTGAGTCGGCTGGATAACAACCTTTGTTGCATATCCTGCATCCAGCTTTTTGATCCTGACCTTGTCATCAATACCGGCACCGGCATTGCTCCGGACGTTCCCGTCGATCCTGATTACCGCACGGCCGGTATCTTCAGGAAAACCTGGCCAGACTATGGCAGCGGCTTTCTTCTTACCAGATATCTCGATCACGTCGCCTGAGACCAGGTTCAGCTGTTTCATCACATCGATTGAGAGACGGGCCATTCCCCGTCCGGCATCGCCATGAGCCGCCTCTTTCACTACAAGATCCATGTAATCCTTATCAGTTGTCATAATGAGTACCTCTGACTTACCATACGTTAGTGTTGTTTAATATTTATAGTTTTCTCTAACTCAGAGATCTGAACGATTGTTTTCTTCTGATCATCTGCAAATTCCCTCCTGAATACAAAAAACTACTGTTTGATCTGAATAATCCACTATTGAGATACAGAAAAATCCCGTCAATAATTCCTGATAATGGAAAGACGGAGATAAAAAAAGTGGTTTGGATGAGAGATTTAGAAATTAAAGTGTTTGCTGACGATCTTCAGTGCACAGAAGTCTCCGCACATGGTGCAGGCATCTGTGTCAGCAGGAGATCGGCTGTCACGGATATGGCGTGCCCTTTCAGGATTCATTGCAACAGCAAACTGGCGTTCCCAGTCGAGATCGCGCCGTGCATGCCCCATCTCAAGGTCGAATGCACGGGTTTTCTTCAGTTTGACCATATCGCCTGCATGTGCTGCAATCCGGGATGAGATAACACCTTCATAGACTTCTTCTGGTGTCGGGAGTGCAAGATGCTCTGCCGGGGTGACATAGCAGATGAAATCCGCACCGGCAGCAGATGATGCAGCGGCACCGATTGCAGCAACCCGGTCATCATATCCGGGTGCGATATCGGTAACAAGAGGTCCGAGCATGTAGAATGGCTTTCGGTTTGTAACCCTTTTCTGGAGCTGGACATTCGTTTCGATCTCGTCAAGCGGGATATGCCCCGGCCCCTCGATGATCGTCTGGACACCAAAGGCATTTGCCTTGTCTGCAAGCTCTGCATTGATCAGGAGCTCCTGGATCTGTGCACGATCGGTAGCATCGTGGATTGCGCCTGCACGCATCCCGTTCCCAAAGGAGAGGGTGACCTCATGCTCTTTCAGGATCTCAAGGAGATAATCAAAGCGGCGGTAGAGCGGGTTCTCCATCTCATTGTGAAGCATCCAGGCGGTCATGAATGCACCCCCACGGGATACGAGACCTCCGTGCCGGCCCTGATTCTGAAGACGCTTCATCGTCTCCCAGTTGATCCCGGTGTGGATCGCCATGAAGTTGGTACCAAGCTTCGCCTGATCCTCTGTTGCCTTGAAGAGGTCATCCTCATCCATATGCACCACGGCACCTTTTGTCCGGGCTGCTTCAATGAATGCCTGGTAGAGGGGAACCGAGCCGACTGAAAGGTTCGTATTCTCTATGACGCGCCGACGGATTTCAAGGAAATCGCCGCCGGTTGAAAGCTCCATCAGCGTATCTGCTCCTGCGAGTTCTGCCTGACGTGCCTTCTCGATCT
>NZ_JARVGN010000098.1 GCF_029762515.1 Methanocalculus sp.
TCAACTGCTATTGTGTCGACTTCCGCCCTCTCGCCATCCCAGAGGAGGAGGCGGTTTTCAAGGAGTTCACCTGTGTCGGTCAGGTATTTGATGACCTCGTTTGCCTGCACGACTCCGATGAATCCGGCAGTTGTTCCAAGCACAGGAAACGTCTCTTTCGGCGGGGCATGGGGGAAGATACACCTGAGGCAGGCGGTTCTGCCGGGGATAATCGTTGTTGCCTGCCCTGAAAAGCCGTGGATCCCTCCATGGAAGAGCGGAATCCCTTTCTCAAAAGCAGCTTCATTCAGGATGTACCTCGTCTCGAAATTGTCCATCGCATCCACAATCCCATCGGCATCTTTGATCAAGTTGGAGATATTCTCAGAATCAATGGTGGTATGATGTGCCTCTATAATAATCCCGGGATTCATCGCCTCCATCTTCTGCCGTGCCGATTCACTCTTCTTCTCCCCGATATCCGGGGTTGAGTGGATAATCTGGCGGTTTAGGTTCGAGAGCTCAACGAGATCATTGTCCGCGATGATGATCTTTCCTATCCCGGATGCTGCGAGATAGAGTGCAATTGGGGAGCCCAGGCCCCCGGCTCCTGCGATGAAGATTGCGGCTTGTTTTAGCTTCTCCTGCCCCTCCTCGCCAAAGAGCATGATCTGGCGGGAGTAGCGTCTCTGTTCGTCTGGTGAAAGCACGCTTGTTTCTTCGGATCTTGTGTTATTGGGTAGAGGGGTTATATCTATCATAATATAATTTCTATCACTGCGTTTCCTCTGCAATTATATACCGCAATTGACACCCGGTACCAAAATTCCTGACTTTCAATATAAATCCAAAAAAAGATATACTTTTGGAAATAATTTCAGCTATATGATCCTGGTTATGGTTTATTGACTGGATTTGATAAGGCATACATGCAGACAGGTGTTTACTTATGGATATTCGATATCTGAATATAATTACACTTATTATCGGGGTTGCCTTCATATCAACTGTCATCATTGCAACTTCTTCTCCAAATCAACCTGTTACAAAATACGAAACGAATTGCATCAGTATAATTTGCACAGATTCATATAACGGATCCCCTCTGGCTCTTGCCTCACTCAGTCATTATTTTGGAACACGCGTGATTGATATTCGTTCGACACCTAAAGAGACTCTGGCTCTTCCAAAACCAGAGGAAGAAGATTTGATTCCCGAGATCGAGGATGATGATGACCTCTTCGTAAAAACTCTTTTGGAAAAGGGCGAAAGAATCTCTGTTTTGGCTACTCTCTGTAATGAATTGGTAAAGGGGGGAAACAGGCCGCTATTGATTACGCAGAGTGAAGAGCTACAGAGATTATCCCTGGAAACCTGGGAAGAAGTTGCATCTATGACAGTTTCTAAGGATTTCATGAAGGAACATCACAATTTTCAACATGCTATGGTCAAGATGATTGCCACAGCCTCGTACTTTTCACGAGGTCTCCCCGGCTCAGTGAGTGAACGCCAGAAAATGATTGTAGATATTACTGAGGCGCAGGCTTCCCTGAATGCTGTAAGAAAAGAGGTAGAGCAGCTCTCGTTAGTCAAGGATGGGAAGAATCCCGCATCGGGTAATTATCAGTTCAGGGTTGATACGGCCACTGAGCATGAAATGGCAAAACAAGAGCTTTCAAATATGAACATTTATCCCTTGCCTGATGGTCTCCTACCAATGGGAAGGGGCTTCAAATACATGGATTCAACACAAAGCAATGATATAATTATATCCCCGCGGTATGCATCAACTCGATCATATTTCTGGTATGAAGATGGAATCACAGGGAAGACAGCTCACGTGAATGCTCCAGAAGGTGCAATTTATATTGTAGTACACCTGCGTGTTGCCCATAGTGGGAACCGTGATGGTAAGATCTATGCCATTAAGACCCCTCCTCTCTCGTCATTCAGGCTGAATGGGGCTGGTGAAGAGTTTCATCCTATTCAGACAGCACTGTTTACCTCCCTTGGAGAGATGTATTCTCAGAAGACGCTGGGTAGGAATGATATAACTACGAGTTCTATCGTTTTTGAAGTGCCATTTGGTTTAAAGCTATCAGACTCGTATCTTGTTATTGATCTTGGGTCAGTCTGGGGTAAGCCTGGATGGGTGCTTGGGTGAAAAAAGGTCCAATAAGTTCTAAATGAGAGTATTACAATTTTTTATAGTATATCAATTTTTCTCATTGGCAAGCTCTAAAACCCGGCACACAGCACAGATCTCCCCGCTACAGATCTCACCGCAACGACGGCACCGGTTAACCGCTCCTTCTCCCCGCACCCCCGGTTCACCTGCACCGACGATCTCCCGTACATCATCGCGAGCAGAGATCAACTTCTGCCGTGTCCCGGGATACTGCAATTCAAGAGAGCTGAGCATCTCCCGCACCTCTCCCCTGAGTGCGGTGTGGGCATACGGGCATTCGGGGAGATCGGTAAATGCCCCCTGCACCATCAGGTAGATCACAATCTCCTTCTCCGAGAGCGGGAGGAGCGGTTTAATCCTTGGAATAAAACAGTCTGGGTATCCGGATGCGGTATCCATAACCATCCGGGGAAGATCGCCCCGAAGCAGGTTCATCAGGACTGATTGTGCCTCGTCATCCAGGTTATGGCCGGTTGCGATCTTGGTTGCCCCGGCACGCCGGGCACCCTCAAGAAGCGCTCTCCTCCTGAGCACCCCGCAGACGGTACATGCCTCCTCTTCGCGGCCTTTGAGTAGGGTGTCGAGGTCGGATCCGAAGAGCTCACGAAAACTGATGATCTGCTGCGAAATTCCAAAACGCCCGACCAATGCAGCTGCTGCCTCCATCGTCTCCTCACGATAGCCTGCGATCCCTTCATCGATGGTTACTGCAACAAGATCCGCAGTTGGCCTGACAGCATCGTTCTCTCTGGCACCTTTCTCTGAAGAGTCATCATCACCACCGGAAGCGAGAATCCGGGAGAGGATCATCAGGAGGGCTGTGCTGTCCTTTCCGCCCGAGAGCCCGACTGCGATCCGGTCGGAATGAGAAATCATGCCCTCGGCTATCATTATATTTCGCACCCGCTCTTCGCAGTCCCTGATGAAATGGTCTGCACAGAGGTGGCGGTCTGGATCGGTGAGCCGGGCAACGGCAGGCTTCGTGCAGAAGGAGCAGGTTTTATCCTTTCCGGGAATATCACCGCTTTCACCATTAATCATCTCTTATCCTCCATGGGAGACGGAAACGATTCTGATCTCATCATCCCCGCGAGCAATGAAATCTTCCGGTACAACAGTTCCATTTCTGATCACGATCACGCTTGTCGGGTTGCAGCCAAACCCATCCAGTATTTCTCGAATATTCTGTGGATCCGGAGGGAGGGTGTGGCGGCTTTTGTCGGGGAGAATCACCTGCATTTCATAGTGATCTGGATCATAGAGCATCATAAAGCTCCTGATGGATGACCCTCATGTCTCTCCCCCGCGTATCAGACTGAACCCTCACATCGGGATCAGCAGCGTTTATCCATCCGAAGCACCAAGCAACTGTGAAAGCTATGCCATCAAGTATCGCAGGAAAACAATCTCAAGTCATGCTCAGCCAGGGAGTGGCATCACGGGGGGATCTGATGGATAAAACCGCAAACGAGGCACTGATCGTTCTTGGATGTCCCGAGGTTCCTGTCCAGCAGGCGCTTGCCCTCTATGCAGCAGACCGGTTGAATGACGATGGATACACGCTCACCATTGCAGGGAACCCCTCTGTTCTGAACCTGCTCAGGATCTCAGATCCAAAAAAGATGTATCTCCGGGAGCTTGTCGAGCTTGAAAAGTGTATCGATGAACTCTCACAGGAGATCCGGCGGCCATCTCTGGTCCTGGCATTTATCCATAATGATGCCGGGATCTCATATGCATCAACGATCCGGTTCCTCTTCCACGGCCGTCTTGTTGTCCTGATCTTTGGGAGGGATGCAGAAGCCCTGGCAGGAGATCTTGATTGCTCCTGCGATCTCATTATGGATCCGGCGGTTCATAACCCCGGCAAACTCAGAAGAAAACTCGATCTGGTGATGGGGTGGGAGAAGCGATGAAAGTAAAGGGAGACTTCTATCGAGCAGAAAGAACATTTCAGGGGGGTATTCTATAATGAGCTGTGTACAGAACCTTGGATATGAGGTGATCCTGGAATACACCTCCTTCAGGGAGAGCCGGGAATATATTGAGAAGCACTATACCGAGGTATACTATGTCGATCCCGGATTCCTCCTCTTTGAGAAACGGATGATAGGGGTGCCTCCGATTGCAGTTGCCATTGAAGGAGCGGACACGGTGATCCTCCCTTATACAAAGCCCTGTTTTGGGACCTACCTTCTCCGGGTGCAGGATGAGGAAGGGGCGGCCTATGTCCGGGCGAATGCACGTCGGAAACCGTGAAAAACTTATATTTCTTTAATATCTCTACCCCTTAAAACTCCCATAAATCCCTCAATATTCCTCTAATTGGGTGCATAGGTTTGACCCCTCCCGGCTTCAGGGGGGGCACTGCCTGCCCCCTTTCGCCTGTTGGGGTGGGCGACCTGCGGTCACCAAGCGGGGCTGATTGCCCCGCAATGAGGATTATGGCGCTGTCGCGCCGGAATTGTTTTCATTTCAATCTCATTGGAGAGAAACAAACGACAGTAACGCGCCCTGCCGCTTCCCCTTCTTTGATGGATCCGCAGCCACCCGCATCGCCCATTTATCCCGTTTCATCCACAGGGGCTCCCTGAGCTTACCCATTCCTCTCACTTCCCACCGGTGCCAGCTGGCGATGCCTGTTTTTGCCCTGCTATCCTTCTGCCCCCCTCAGGAGAGGGGGGATCAAAGGGGGGTTGCCTATGTGTTGTGTGTCACAGAACAGGTCTTTTCAAGAGTAATGAAAGAACCTGTAAGCGCATTTGTCTTATATGACGCGCCCTGCCATTCCCCTTCTTCGATGGATCCGCAACCATCCGCATCGCCCATCAATCCCGCATCCTACCCAGAAACTGCGTTGGGCTTACCCATTCCCGCCACCCCTGCCGGCGCCAGCTGGCGATGCCTGCTTTTGCCAGCTATCCTTCTGCCCCCCTCAGGAGAGGGGGGATCAAAGGGGGGTTGCCTTGGGTGCCGGATGTCACATTAAAGGTCGTTCAGGTTGGAACGAGAAAACTGTAAGAGCGGTCAATGATAGTCGGAATGCAGGATAAAATGAGAAATTCCCTCCGTTTATATATAAAAATCTTAAAACCGCTTATATCTTTGATGAGCCTGGTTTCTGCTCATAGCGTTTATTATCTTAACCAATCGGGCTTCTGTATCAATCCAATAAAAAAGGGTGTGTTTCATAGAGATATGGAGACGGTACGTTTTCGGGTTGGATCTTTTCAGGAGTTTCCTATTGCATCTTTTATGTACTTGCAGAAGATATCTGTCAAGACACAATTCAATAATCTCTTTGATGTGGGTTCTTTGCTTCTTTGGAATCGTTGATATGTATTTCAGTGCTTCTTCACTGAAAACAATATCATACATCCGAAAAGACCTCTTCCATTGAGTGGTAACGGGTCCGTTTATCGATTATCGTTAAATCTTTGATAACTCTCTCAACATCCTAATCGTCATCATCGTCTGATCTCATGAGAGCCTGATCTGCGATTTCTGAAATGAGAGAGTCATAACTCTGATCCTCTTTCCGCAATTTTGATAGTTTCAACCAGGTCTCATGGGAGATAGAGAGTGTTGTTCTGGCGCTATCTGATGCCATATACTATACTATATATTTGAGGCTATTATGGTTTTACACCTGACTCTTATCACAGAACCAACCCGTGGCACTGGGGCACCGCCTCTCACCTTTCCGTCCTTTCAGAGAGCACCCTGAGCGCCTCCCAGGCAGCATCCTGGACGATATCCTTCTCATCGTCGAGCAGGGGCCGGATCAGCTCTGCAACCGTTGGATCGCCGATCTTGCCGAGCGCTTCGGCAGCGGCTGCCCGGACTTCCGGACGCTCATCCTTCAGCAGATCGGTGAGGGGAGGGATCGCACGAGGGTCCCGGATCTCGCCAAGTGCAAGAGCCACACCCCGGCGAACCCAGCGATCCGCCCCGTCTAGGCATCCGATCAGGGGCTCGACTGCAACCGGATCACCGATGGCGCCAAGCGACTTGATCACGACAAAGACCACATCG
>NZ_JARVGN010000099.1 GCF_029762515.1 Methanocalculus sp.
CTTTTTGTCACTTTTCAGGTTTTTCGCCAATCCGGTATGGAAGTCGGCGAGTCGAACCTTCATTCCTCTTGGGACTGAGGACCAGCCAATATATGTCTCTTCATTCATCACTCTTCATCTTCTGAATAATCTTCATAGAAATTAAAGAATCCTTCTGATCGAGATGTCTGATTGCCCTTATCTGTTTGGAAGGATGCCTGATTCCGGAGTGATACACACTTTTATATGGTTAATCCTCCTTCTAATCTCCATGGATTTCAACCATCTGCACTGTCCTGAGTGTGGCGAGCAAACACTGAATGTAGAGCAGCCATCAGATAATGAGATCTGGATCAAGTGCAGTACCTGTGACCTCTTCATGGGTCTTTCAGAAGAGGAATGGCACCAGATTCACAACTCACCTCATCTGGAAAAGAAGATTCGGGCGCTCTATGAAAAAGATCACCCGAATATTACCACCGGCCACCCCTGCAGGCTTTGTCTCAGGCGTCACGAAGGCGGTGTCGCCAACATCTGCAGCAGCTGTCTCAATAAGGCCTTGATCGTCATTCTGATCATTATGGTCATCAGTTCGTTTATTGTCTGGTTTGGTATCTTCTGAAGATATCCTGGCCAGGATCAGAAGTCGCCATCCTGTTCAAAGCTTCTGTTGAAACGGATGGCGAGCTCTGCTTTATAGAGCTCCTTACCCAGGTATGCGGCGTGATCGAGGACTGAAACCCATCCTTTCTCCTCGATCATCGAGAAGATTTGCCTCCAGTCCTGTGACTTTATTGCAACACCCCTTCTTTCTGCAATGATCTCCTCTCCGTCAATTCCTATCCTGAAGTTTCCGCAGGGGTCATATGTGAGAGCTTTTTCTGATGCACCGGCCTCATGCATTGTTTCATACAGTACAGGCGGTTCCTGCCGTCTGCGTTTCTCCTTGATGACGAAGAGGTCAAGACCGAGATCTTTTGGATATGGCCGGCTTTCCATTAATGCCATCATCGTTGTTGCTCTTCTCATCTCTGCAACTGACCCAAGCGTTTTATCTGAGTGTTCGCTGGTGAAGATCAGGGCTGCGTTGATCTCCTGTGCCATTGCCGCAAGGAGTGCATTGGCACCGGGGGAGTCCGCATCCAGGAGTTCCACTACGTTTCCTGCCCCAAAGAAAAGGGGATAGGATGTTTCTGTTTCTACCATTGTCGCAAGTGCTCTCACCAGTCCTGAACCGGCAGGAGGGAGGAGCGGATCTGCAATGATGCACTTAATTCCGCAGGCTTTGGCAGCTTCACAGTTTGCAGCAAGCCCTGCTTCTCCGGGAACGACAACAGCAGCTATACCCGCCTCTGCGATTGCAGATCCGATCAGGGGAATATTCTCTTCCTGGAGCGAGAGGATCAGATCAGATCTATCAAGTGCTGCTCTGATTAACTCAGGATCCTGGGTATCTGCTGCAAGCGGTCCTTCAATTCCTTCCAGAAGAGAGAAGGTTTTTACCACATCCTCCGGTGAGGCATCGAACCCAAAACCGAGATCAACGATATCCGCTCCTGAAGAGAAGAAGCGAAGGACAGCGGATCTGATATCCTGATGGCGGTGTGCATCCATGATCTCTGCGACGACCTTCATCCTGCTCCCGCCGCCGATCTTCACTCCCCTGATGTAGAATTCCGGATCGGCAGCGACTTCTCTCTCTTCCAGCATTAAAAGTGCTTTATCGCGCTTTATCGCTGCAATAAGGTCATCTGCGGGAATCGTCCGGGAGAGCTGGATCTGGCCGACACCGGGGAGGATCATGGCGAGATCTGCGGCGTGGCGGGGCCCACGGAAGACAAAGACTCCAGTCTCCTTTTCGACCGAGGAGAAATCTGCGGTACACATCCCGGAGACGATTACAAAGTCATACCGGTCTTTTTGGATCAGTTCCGTGAGCCGCTTTGGTGAAATGAACGATGCCACCTCACCGATGACGGCAACATCACAGTCATGGCCGGATTCATCGGCAGCGTCCCTCACAATCGCTTCTGTCTGGGTACCGGTTACAAGCAGGATCCGCATAGCGGTATGGTTGGCGTGAAGTTACTTGAAGGTGGCGAAATCTTCCATCCTGTTCTTCTCCAAATGATGATACGGCTGGTATGGTGGCTAAAAAGGTAATTTCGTCTGTTGGTGTTGAAAATGGCATTTATGGGAGTAGATTGGTTTTTATGTTTTCTCGCTACTTCCTCCACCGTTTCAGTTCCAAAAGGAACTCCCCGGCCATCTTCTTTGCTTCTGCATAGGGCATAATCCCCGCCTCATCGATCTTCTGTGCAGAAAATTCAATCATCTCTTCGAGGGTAATTGATTCATCAACGAATTCCCCGTTCTGATAGCAGTAACTGCAATACTCTTCTGACTTTGAGCCGTCCTTCTCTGTTCCAAAGTGTTCCGGCTCGCTCATCGGCATGCCGCAACTCTGGCAGAATGGCCCTTGTGGAATCTCGTTCATATCGGTTTTCTGTTTTTTCTGGTAATAAACATTACAGGTGAATCATGCCGGTTCTTTGTCCAGGGTGTGTCCTGATTGATGCCCGGATTGATGACCTGGTTGACTCCGACTCACCGACTCCTGTTCAGCAGCCCGCATCAGTATTTTTATCTCTCAGATCAATGTGAGTACAGGTGAAAGAAGATGATTGAACTCATTATCGGCGGGATACTTGTCCTCCTTGCCATCGTCATTGTTCTCTGGTTTGTCAGTATCTACAACAAATACTATCGCCTGAAGAACGCATCCGAGGCAACGCTCGGCCAGATCAAGGTTGCGATGAAGAAGCGGCTCGATATGATCGACCAGCTCCTTGGATCAGTGAAGAGCTATGCAGAATTTGAGAAGAGCACGCTTGAATCGGTCACAAAGATGCGTGCATCTGTTGGATCTGCCGGGGCAGGGGATCTTAATGCCATTGAAGCCGAGTCGCGGAGTGTGCTTGGCCGCCTCTTTGCGGTGATGGAGAACTATCCTGATCTGAAGACATCCCAGACTGTAAAGGATCTGATGGGATCGATCAAAGGGCTGGAAGATGAGATCGCCCGCCACCGGTATACCTTCAACAATATCTCACAGCAGTTCAACACAATGCTCCAGACAATTCCATCGAATATCGTCGGGAACATGATCGGCATGGTCAAGCTCGAGTACCTCGAATTCCAGGATGAGAATCTGGAAAAGGCCCCGAAGATCGAGTTCTGAGGTTTCTTCATGGAAGAGAAGAGACTGATTGCACTCCTGTTTGCGGGAACCCTGCTGCTTGGCCTCTCTGTCATTGGAGTGATGGGGCTTTTTCCTGCCGGTGCATTTGATTATAGCGGCGACCTCATCGTCGAGTCATATGAGGTGACCTGGCAGGAGAATGGGGATCTCACAGAGCGGTACGTCTATTCGGTCCGCTCAGCCCAGGAATACCGGATGTTGTACCGCAACTGGAACGCTGCCCTTATCTTTGGAGAGCCAGAATCCGGCTACCCTCACATCCGCTTTATCGAGGGATTAGCACCGGATGGAGCTGTCCTTTACCTGAAGGAGGGTACAAGCAGTATCCATCTCTTTGAAGGGGATAATCCCCGTGCCCGATCGCTCGTCTCTGATCTTGCCTATCCAAATGAGGTTGGCATTGTCAATCCGGACTACTTCACACCGGGCGAATATGTCGTTGAGTATACCTATCAGATGGTGCCGCCTGTTGAGTACGACAGCGATGCCGTGCATATCAACCTGATGTTTGCAGACGAGCACATTCCCTATAAGGACGTCACCATTACGCTCATCTCAGACAAGATAACAGATGTCTTCACCCATCCCCCAACCTACGAGATAACCCGTGGCGATGGGATGATTGTGCTCACCGGGAGTTCCCCATCCAATGAGCGGATCGAGGTTGAGTTTTTGATGAGCCCGGATGCAATAGATTCGGTCGCCGGGATTAAAACCTATGTCGAAGGGGTCCGTGAGAAGACCGAATCCGCAAACAACTCGTACCTCTTCGGCTTCTTTATTGCGGATATCCTTCTCTTGATCGGAAAAGTCCTGGTTGTTGCAACGCCGTTTTTGCTTCTCCTTCTGTACATCCTGTACGGAAGGGAGAAGGATTATACCGTCCCCGAATACCTCAGCACGGTGCCTGACGAGACGATGCCGCCCTGGCAGGTGAATCTTGTCTTCAATAAGGATGCGTTCTCCTCAGATGAGAACGGGTTCTATGCGACCCTCCTTGATCTCCACAGAAAGAAGAAGATTGAGATCAGGGAGAATGCCGATCAGAAAGGAGTGAAAATCCGGCTTCTTGAAGAGGAAGGGGATGATCAGTACGAGCAGAAGGTGATGAACTTCATCACCCTGAATTCTGATGAATCCGGGGTTCTTGATACCGGATACTTTGAGGCAGTTGCAGAACGGGCAAAAAGTTCCACAGCAGACGAGCAGATTGCCATCCGGCTCAAGGAGAACATAAATGACCTGATGACGCTGAGTGATGAGCGGATCTCAGGAACCTATGCTGTTGATGGAAGGGGGACTCCTGCTCTTCTCCTTCTCGGCGCAATCGGATATGTACTCATTGTTGTTCTGGCATTCCTCTTTGCCACCGATACTGAAGGCATGCTGCTGGCTGCAATTGTTCTTGGTGTCATTATGGCAGTTCAGGCGGGGATTGCAGTTGCAATGCCCTCAACCCTCTTTGGCCACTGGAAGGATGATTACTATAAGACGAAGCTCGAATGGAGTTCATTCAGGCGCTTCCTCTCTGATATGAGCATGATCCGGAAGTACAGCCCCGATGATATGAATATGTGGGGGATCTGGCTTATCTACGGCACAGCGCTTGGAGTTGGCGATAATGTCCAGAAGGCGATGAAGGAGCTGAAGGTGGATGTTTCGGAATCAGGGTACTATGTCCCAACCTATTTCTGGTTCATGGGATTTTATTCTATCAGCACATTCTCCCCGCCCTCACAGGCAGGCGCAGGTGGCGGAGGATTCGGTGCCGGTGGCGGCTTTGGCGGTGGAGGGGCAGGAGGGCGGTAAGTGTCCCCTTCCTTTTGATTGCCACTTCTCAATCATTTCTTTTCTGCGCCGATTTTTATTGAAATGATGCTTTCAGAAAGTCTCTTTCGCTCATCCTCATCAAGAGGAACAGCTCCAATAGTGCTGATCAGTTCCGGTTCGCTGATGATATGATTCAGGGGAAAGACGGATTCGCCGTGAATGGTGATGGAGGAGAATCCGGCATCGCGGATGCATTTCAGATATTCCTCTTTCAGGAGAGCTCCCGATACACAGCTTGTATAGAGGAGGGATGATTTTTTGAAGGCGTCAGGGAGCGGGGCGGTGAGGACGATATCTGAGACGAGAAGGCGGCCGCCCGGGCGGAGCACCCGGAATATCTCAGCAAAGACCTGTGGCTTGTCGACAGAGAGGTTGATGACGCAGTTTGAGATGACGACATCAACTGAAGCATCTGCAACCGGCAGGTGCTCTATCTCCCCAAGCCGGAACTCCACGTTGGCATATCCTCCCTCTTCAGCATTCCTGCGTGCTTTCTCAAGCATATCATGGGTCATATCGATACCGATGACATGGCCGGATGCACCGACTTTCTGGCTTGCGAGGAAGCAGTCAAAGCCTGCACCCGATCCGAGATCAAGCACAGTCTCTCCCTCTTTCAGTGATGCAATCGCTACAGGGTTTCCGCATCCAAGCCCGAGATTGGCTCCTTCAGGAACCGCCTGCTGCTCTTCTTCTGAATAGCCCATAGAGGCGGAGACTTCCTGTGGATTCTGTGTGCCATCACAGCACCCGGGACCGCATCCGCATCCAAAACCTCCTTCACGGGCGACCCTGCCATATCTCTCACGCACCTGCCTTCTGGTAATTTCTCTGTCAGTCATAATGGTTTCAACTCCTCAGTGTCTTTTGGTCTTTGGTTCCGCATGCCTGTTGTTCCGGGTGAACAAGCGAGGTGATGTAGCTGTCGAGATGGTCTTTTTTGATCAGGGTAATGCAGCAGACAGATCCTTTCCTTTCAGAAAAGACGACTGCAAAGCGATCCCCCGGTGCGATCCCCGCCCGCTCCCTCACCTCTTTTGGGAGCACCATCTGGCCGCGGGCGTCGATGGTGACGATCCCCTCAACCGAGCAGTCGCATGGGTTTTTATGCCCACTAATGCTCTTCTCT
>NZ_JARVGN010000009.1 GCF_029762515.1 Methanocalculus sp.
AATCTGGTGAGAGTGTGACATTTCCAAACCTCTACCCCTTCGCCGATCGCCATACCGTGACAGTGATCACAGAAGCACATATGGTCGAATCATTCTCAGCCCGCCAGCTCTCCGATGCAATCATCGGATCAGCCAAATCACTCATGGATCACCCCGGGTACCCATCAATCCACTGGAACTTCCTACCATCTGCTGGTGCGAGCATACTCCACCCTCATATGCAGGGAATGGCTGACAACCGGCCGGTCAGTCTCTGTGCAGACTATCTTCTGGCATCTGCACAGACTGCATCCGGAAATTACTGGGAATATATCCGTGATGAGGAGGCTGGCGGTTCCCGCCATCTGTTTGGGGAAGAGATCTTCTGGTATGCAAACCCGGTTCCAATAGGGGAGTGTGAGATCAGGGGAATACTGCCGATCAGGACTCTTGAAGATATCTTTACCATGACTGATACTCTTGGGAGGGATATCAGGCGGATCATCGATCTCTACAAGTCTTTTGGTCTGTATGCATTCAATATGGGTATATTCTTCCAGAAAAACGGTCATTTTGCCCATGATGGGATGTGCGCGTTCTGTACCATGATTGCAAGGATCAATCCAAATCCAAAATCCATCAGTGACTCAGCCTTTATGGAGCGGATCTGCCGGGAACCGGTTGTTATGACCCTGCCTGAGGATATCGGTAAAAATATCGGTCTTTAATCCTGGCATTTTTGATATATTGCGTACCAGATGAATGGTGGGATATCAGATTTCTGGTGCAGATGCAACGCTCCGGATAGTGCGTCAGTGAAAAAAAAGAAGTGAGTGGTTTTATTCTGGCTTGCTGATCAGCTTTGTCTTGGTGACGATGACGCCGTCTTTCTTGTGGGGGCTTCTGATGATGCAGTCTGCTCCCTTCTCAAGCTCACGTGCCTCGTCACAGAGGACAGCTGCCTGGCGCATCATTTCGTGTGCTGAACAGACGATCGGAATGTACTTCTCCCATTCCTTGGTCATGAAACAGCCCTTCACATTGACGCCTGCAACAGACTGTGCAATCTCATATGCTGCACGTGCCTTTGCCATTGCGTAGGGGTTGTTGAATGCTCCCTCAACTGCCTTGTCGGAGGTCATGACAACCTTCGGAAGGACGAGGTCTGCACCCTTCTTGCCTGCCTTCACCTGGTCGATGACCTTGTCAAGCTCCACCTGGAGTTTGGTGAATGCACCTGTGAGTGCAAGAACCTTCACGAGGTTGCCGTTGTAGTCAGCCATCTCGACGGGGTCAAGGAATTCACGGCGGGCACCGATCATTGCGTCGGCCTTCATGATGATGTAGCCGAAGCTGCTTGCCTTCAGTGCATCAAACTGCTCTTTCTTGGTGGTGATGTCATCGGTGATGACAACGACGGGGATGCCTGCCTTTGCAAGCTCCTCACGTGCACCGGTTGGTCCGGGAAGAACACCATTTGGTGAGACGACGACACAGAAGTCCGGTCCCCATGCCTTCATGTTGGTGACGACACGGTCGATATCTTCGGGCTGAAGTTTGGTACCGGAGGTTGCCATGAAGGTCTGCATGTCTTCACGGTCTGCACGCTCATCGAGGAGCAGCTCGGCCATGACACCGGAGGCGATATTGCCAAGTTTTGCTATGCCTACTTTTACTACCATAGAATTACACCTCTCAAAAAATTTGAGAACACTTCCTTTTTTGATAAAAAGGCATATAAACATTTTGAAACTGCTTTTAATGAATCACCTGTGAGAAAGTCGGTTAAGGTAAAATGTTTAAACTTGTGGTGCAATATAGTACATTAATGAAAGACGGCCTCCTCACCGAGCGGCAGAAAGAAGTACTCAGGTACAGAAAACAGGGAATGACCCAGCAGCAGATCGCAGATCTGATCAATACTTCAAAAGCAAATGTCTGTACAATAGAGAAGTCGGCAACAGAGAATATCAGGCGTGCACGGGAGACACTTGATTTTGTGAACACGCTTGATGCACAGGAACTCTGCACCATAACAGCAGAAGAAGATCTGCTTGAAGCGATCAATACTATCTATGAAGAGGCAGAGAGGTGTGGCATCAAAGTCCGGTACGACACGGTCACTCTTATTAACCGGGTGAAAGATGCAAATCCCAATAAGATACATGCCCGGTATATTCAGGATACGATACAGGTGTACATCAACGATAAAGGAGACCTCTTCTTTGAATGAGCCTGGTCGGTTCATTCCCCGTTCTTCATTATCTTTATAATCTCTTCCTGTCAATAGTATAGGGAGCCGGATCAGGCTGTCACAGAATGGACCGGGTACTATCACCGGATTCATCTGCGCGAAGAGATCATTCATCCTGCTGTCTTGATGGCAGGTTGATGAATGTTGCGAATAATTCGCAACGAGACGACCATAAGCAGGTCTGATTACACGCGCCGGGCCAACGCATCGTCGAGCCCATTTCCCGATCATCCGGGAAGCGCGGTATGGGTCAGGAACTCTTAGAGAGAAAAAATAACCTGATAATACGAGCAGAACAACTCCGTTCTGAGGAGAAATTGAGATCTCCGGAAGGAATATTCCGTAGATGGCATTTTTCATCCATGCTCAATCGTCAGGTGCCAGATCTCTTCCCATACTGTTCCTACCAACGTATCCCGCTCATCTGTCCCCATTGGGGTGATAGAGCGGTGCAGGATGGACTTTTCAGATAAAGTCCAGATAGATAGACTTGAAGGATTGAAGAATACATGCCGAAAACTCACAGGCCACGCTCAGGTTCACTTGCATTCAGCCCAAGGAAACGAGCAAAGAGTGAAGTTCCAAAGTACAAATCCTGGCCAGAATATTCCGGTTCACCGGTATTACAGGGATTTGCAGGGTATAAGGTTGGCATGACCCATGTCATCATGGTTGACGACCACAAGAGCAGCCCAAGCGAGGGGAAGGATATCATGACCCCTGTTACGGTTGTTGAGGTTCCGTCAATGAAGGTTGCCGCCATCCGCGCGTACCGCAAAGATACCTATGGGAAACACCCCATGACCGAAGTCTGGGCAGACTCACTGAGCGAAACCCTCGCAGGCAGGATCACGATGCCGAAGAACCACGATCGCGAGGGAACACTCAACGCGATCAATGAAGCGGTTTCTGCCGATTCAGTCGTTGAGATTATGCTTCTGATGCACACCACCCCCGAGATCATCTCCGGTGTTCCGAAGAAGGTTCCGGATCTGATGGAGATCCGTGTTGCAGGTGGTTCAATGGCAGAGCGTCTTGCCTATGCACAATCCCTCCTTGGAACTGAAGTTGATTTTGCTTCAGTTCTGAATGAGGGAGCATATGCCGACATTACTGCCATCACGACTGGCAAAGGGACACAGGGAGCTGTGAAACGCTGGGGTATCAGCCTCAGGAAGCGGAAACATTCCCGTGGCAAGAAGGAACGCCATATCGGTACCCTTGGTCCATGGACGCCCCACCATGTCCGCTGGCAGGTGCCAAACGTCGGTCAGATGGGATACCAGCAGAGGACAGAATATAACAAGCGGATCATCAAGATCGGCCAGGAAACAGAAGAGATCAACCCCGAGGGCGGATTCCTTCACTATGGACTTGTCAGGAACAACTATGTCCTGATTAAAGGCTCAATCCCTGGTCCGGTAAAGCGGATCATCAGGTTCCGGCCTGCAATCCGTCTGGGTGAACACCAGGTACGGGTTCCGGTTGTCGAATATGTCAGCCAGAAGAGTAAGCAGGGGTGAATGAGAGATGAAAGCAGCAGTAAAAACACTAGATGGCTCGCCCCTGAAGGAGATTGACCTTCCGGATACTTTCAGCACACCTTACCGTCCCGATATCATCAAGCGGGCAGTTCTGGCACTTCAGAGCACCCGGTACCAGCCACATGGCACCGATCCCTTTGCAGGAATGAGGACCTCTGCGGTAAGCTGGGGCTCAGGCAGGGGTGAATCGCAGATCCCGCGTATCAAAAACGGCTCACGTGCAGCGAAAGTTCCACAGACCCGTGGCGGCAGGGCATGCCACCCACCGGTTACCGCGAAACACCTGGTCGAGAAGATCAATAAGAAAGAGAAGGTAATCGCCATCCGTTCAGCCATAGCAGCAACGGCAAATCCCGACCTTGTCAGGGCACGCGGACACCTCTTTGAGCAGGATGTTATCTCGGTCGTTGATGACTCTTTTGAGAAGATCGAGCGCACAGCCGAAGTCATCGCTGTCCTTGAATCACTTGGCCTGATGGGCGATGTGATCAGATCAAAGCTCAGCAGAAACAGAAAGCCGGGCCGTGGCAACCTTCGTGGAAGGGGAATGAAACAGAGGAAGAGCCTCTTAATCGTCACTTCAGAGACTCCCCTCCGTGCAGCAGCCAACCTTCCCGGTGTTGACTCGGTATCTGTTCATGAACTCAATGCCGAACTCCTCGCTCCGGGTACCCATGCAGGCCGTCTCACCGTCTGGACTGAATCGGCACTGAAGCAGCTATCGGAGGTGAACTGAGATGGTTCTGAATCATCCTTCTGTTACGGAAAAGGCAATGGCGATCCTCGAAAACGAGAACAAACTCGTCTTCATCGTCAGAAAAGAGGCCAACAAGGAGATGATCTCTCGTGACATCGAGAAGACATTTGGAAAGGCCGTCACCGAGGTCCGGACCCTGATGACGAATAAAGGAACCAAGAAGGCCATTGTGAGCTTTGAAGATGACAGAGCCGCAGAAGAAATCCTGAGCCGTCTTGGAATCGTGTAGGTGATTTGAGATGGGACATAGAATCAGCAGTCAGGCGCGTGGTAAGGGAGGCCCTTCGTACCGCGCCCCATCACACAAGTACAAATCAGATCTCAAGCATCCCGGCACCGGCGATAAGACGGTTCGTGGAACGATCATCGATATCGAACACGATCCGGCACGCCATGCACCAATTGCCCGTGTTGCCCTTGAAGATGGTGAGAAGACGTATCTTCTTGTCACCGAAGGCATGGGAGTTGACGATGTCATTGAGATTGGATCCGATGCAGCAGTAAGAAACGGAAACACCCTCCTTCTCCGGGATATCCCGACAGGAGCTGCGGTCTGCAACGTCGAAGCACGTCCAAATGACGGCGGCAAGTTCGTCCGCTCAAGCGGTGTTCAGGCACAGGTCATCGGAAAATCCGAAGATCGGGTTGGCATCCGGATGCCAAGCGGGGCAATCAAATGGTTCAACAGCCACTGCCGTGCTACCATCGGCATTGTTGCAGGTGGCGGCAGAAGTGAGAAGCCCTATGTGAAGGCCGGAAAAGTCTTCCACAAAGTAAAATCACAGGCAACCCGGTGGCCACGTGTCCGTGGTGTTGCAATGAACGTCATCGACCACCCATTTGGTGGCGGTGGGCACCAGCATCCCGGAAGGCCTAAGACTGTATCGCGTGGCACACCGCCAGGGCGGAAGGTCGGGCATGTTGCCGCACGGAGAACCGGATACAAGAGGTGATCGGATATGGCAAAGAAACAAGTTAAGCGAATGCCGAGACGGCGTGAGGAGTTTACCTATCATGGGTATACAATTCCAGCCCTCCAGGAGATGTCGATCAATGATCTCATTCCGATCATGCCATGCCGCGCCCGAAGGAAGATGCAGCGTGGACTGACCCGGGATGAAGAGAACCTCCTTGAGAAGATCCGTTCCGGCGATGAGAAGATCAGAACGCACAGCCGTGCGATGGTCATTCTCCCTGAAATGGTTGGAAAGACGATCGAGATTTACACTGGAAAAGAGTTTCAGCGGGTCGAAATCCCGGTTGAGGGTGTCTTCCATTATCTTGGAGAGTTTGCCCAGACCCGGCGGAAGATCTCACACGGAAGTGCCGGTATCGGTGCAACCCGGTCGAGTAAGTACGTTCCCCTGAAGTGATCTCTATGGCACGAACAGATTATATCATGAAGCTCGAAGGCGAGAATATCGCACGAGCCAAAGCAAACGAGCTGAACTGCTCCCCAAAACACGCCATTGAGATTGCAAACTTCATCAGGCACAAGGATGTTGATTCAGCACTTGAGTACCTGCATCAGGTTGTCGCGAAGAAGAAAGCGATCCCCTTCAGGCGGTTTAAGCATAATGTTGCTCACCAGAAGAGCCTCACAGGCGTTGTATGTCAGGGCCGTTTCCCGGTGAAGGCATCACACGAGTACATCCGCCTCCTTGAATCGGTGAAGAAGAATGCAGAATATGCCGGGCTTTCAACAGAAAACCTCGAGATCGTCCATGCCGCAGCAAACAGGGGCCGATCCATGAAAGCTATCTTCCCCCGTGCAATGGGGCGTGCGACTCCGAAAGCCCGTGAAACCGTCACTATCGAAGTGATTGTGAGGGAGGTTGAGGAATAATGTCAGGAGAAAAGAAGTTCATCTCAGAAGGCGTCCGGAAGGTCCGTGTTGAAGCGTTCTTACGGAAAGAGCTGAAGAGAGCAGGATACGGAGGCATGGATATCTTCAGGACTCCAATCGGAACCCAGGTTGCAATCTTTGCCGAGAAACCCGGTATTGTTATCGGGAAAGGTGGCAAGCTTGTCCGTCAGATCACCTCTGATCTCCAGACAATCTATGGCATTGAGTCTCCACAGGTGGAGGTTCAACAGGTCGAAAACCCCAACCTGAATGCGCAGATTCTCGCAGAAAGGCTCGCAAATGCTCTTGAACGCGGCTGGTACTTCAGGAAGGCCGGAACAAGCGTTATCCGCCGTGTGATGGAATCCGGTGCCCTTGGGTGTGAAGTGATCATCGCAGGAAAACTGACCGGATCACGTTCCCGTGTGCAGAAGTTTGTTGAAGGATACATCAAACACTCCGGCGAGCCTGCAATCAGCATCGTCGAGACCGGATATGCAGTGGCGATCAAAAAACTCGGCACCATCGGTGTCCAGGTGAAACTCATTCCGCCAGGTGCACGTATTCCTGACCAGTTTGAAATTGTTCCGCCCGCAGCTCCACCTGAGAAGCAGGAGATTATTGTTGAGGATGTCGGCGATATTGGTGACGATATCGATCGCGAACTCGAGTCAGTCTCCTCACCAGAAGACGTATATGAGAGGGAGGATCTCTGATGGCAATCTTCCGCGCTCGTGAAGTGGCAGAGTTTTCGGATGTCGAACTGATCGAACAGGAGAGCAAACTCAGAACCGAACTCATTCAGCAGTACGGTAAGGTCAGTGCTGGCGGTGCCCCGGATAACCCGGGCCAGATCCGCGAACTCCGAAGAACCATTGCCCGGATAAAAACCGAGCAGAATAAGAGAAGAAGTGTATGATCACGCCAGAAAACGTTCTTCGTCACGAGTTCATCGGACGGAACGTTCTGGTTGTGCATGCGACAAACCCTGCCCAGGAGGGAATATCGGGTATGATCGTCGATGAGACGAAGAGCATGATTTCAATCCTGACATCCGTCGGATTAAAGCATGTTCCGAAGAAACATACTATATTCCGGGTTACCCTCCCGGACAGGGTGCAGGTGGAACTCTCCGGGTCGACGATTATCGGCCGGCCCGAGAAGCGGATCACCATGCGCATCAGAAAATGAGGGTTGTTAATGGCACGAAACATTGGGTTGAATGTTGCACTCCCAACACAGGAATGCAACGAAGATGATTGCCCGTTTCATGGCACTTTGCCGGTGCGCGGCCAGGTGATTACCGGCAAAGTCGTGAGCGAGAAGATGAAAGGGACTGTTGTGGTCGAGCGCGAATACCTGCACTTCATCAGGAAGTACGATCGGTATGAGAAGCGCTCTTCCAAGCTCCATGCCCATATCGCCCCCTGCCTTCATGTGAAGGTTGGAGACGAGGTGAAGGTAGCGGAGTGCAGGCCTCTGAACAAGACGACGCATTTCGTCGTTGTTGAGGTGAAATCAGCATGAGGGCGCTAGGATCGAAAATCCCGCGCGCACTCCAGACCGGGTCGCGTATGGTCTGTGCTGATAACACCGGTGCGCGTGTTGTCGAGGTTATCTCGGTTGACGGATACCATGGTGTGCGAAGGCGTCAGCCCAAACTCGGGCTTGGCGATATTGCAACCGTCTCTGTCAAGAAAGGGACTCCAGACATGCGCAAAAAACTCGTCAAAGCAGTTGTAGTACGGCAGAAGAAAGAATTTAGAAGGCCAAGCGGCCTCCGTGTCTCATTCGAGGAGAACGCAATGGTTCTCATCAATGAAAATGGCGATCCCCGTGGTACCGAGATTAAAGGCCCGGTTGCACGTGAAGTTGCCGCACGGTTCCCAAAGATCGCGTCTATGGCGACGATCATCATCTGAGGTGCTTTATGGTGCGAATAGCAAGCAGTCAGCCAAGAAAACAGCGGAAGATCCGGTACAATGCACCGATTCACCTCCGTGGTTCGCTTCTCCATGCGATGCTCTCACCAGAGCTTCGTGAAAAGCATGGCCGCCGTCACTTCAGGGTTGTAACCGGAGATACCGTAAAGGTGCTTCGTGGTGAGCATGCCGGAAAAACCGGTGTTGTCGATGGAATCGATTTGAAGCGTTTAGCGATACAGGTTCATGGCGTTACCGTGAAGAAAGCGGATGGCACTGAAGTTGCCCGCCCGCTCGATCCCTCAAAGGTAATGATCACAAAACTTAACCTGAAGGATCCAAAGCGCACGGAACGTCTCGGGGTGAAGGAATAATGGCACATATGAAGCGTATAGTTGCTCCGGGTTCCTGGAGTATCGAAAGAAAAGTCAGTACCTATTCCCCGGCAACCGCTCCCGGACCTCACAATGCAGGTGCGCTCCCGATTGCCGTCTGGATGCGGGATCACATGAGCCTTGCCAGAAACATGAAGGAGGTCAAACAGATCCTTCATGACCGCCAGGTTGTGGTGAATGGCAGGATCTGTACAGATCCGCATATTGGAATCGGAGTCTTTGATATCATCTCGTTCCCGCGCATCGGGAAGCATTACATCATGCTCCTTGACAAGCGTGGACGATTTGCAGCATCCGAGGTTGATGCAGAGGCAGCAAAGATCCGTATCTCAAAGATCAGAAACAAGACAACCCTTCCCGGAGGAAAAGTTCAGTTAAACCTCCTCTTCGGAGCAAATCTTGTTGCTGACAACTCCTACCGGCCGAAGGATTCGATCATTCTGAAACTCGGCATCGATTCCGATTCCCGCTTTGAGATCACCGATCACTTCCCCTATGCAGTCGGAAATGTTGCAATGGTCGTTGGCGGCCAGCATTCCGGCAGGGTAGCCAGGATTCGTGAAGTGATCCCGGTACAGGGAAGTGTCCCAAACCGTGTCAGCCTTGAGGAACTCTCAACTGGTGAGGTATTCGAGACGATCGAGCCGTATATCTTTATGGTCGGGCGCGAGGAGCCATCACTTGGTATTTGGGGGATTACCGTATGACCGGGATGCAGGAGCTCTATGTCGATAAGATCGTTGTCCATATGAGTGTCGGTGAAGGCGGAGACAAACTGATGAAGGCAGAGGCGCTCATGAAGGAGATCTGCGGCGGCGCAACATCCGTCCGGACCATCGCAAAGCGTACCGTCCCTGCCTTTGGCCTTCGGAAAGGACAGTCAATGGGGTGCAAACTCACCCTGAGAGGAGATAAGGCTGAAGCGTTCCTGAAAACCTCGCTTGATATCATTGGAAATAAGATCGATGCGACCCGGTTCGATCAGAATGGAAACTTCGGTTTTGGGATCGAAGAACACACAGATTACCCGGGCCAGTCCTATGATCCGCAGATCGGTATCTATGGTATGGATATCAATGTCGTCATCGAGAAGAAAGGCGTCAGGATTGCGCGGCGGGCTGCACAGAAGATGAAGCTTCCGACAAAACAGCATGTGAAGAAAGATGAAGCCATGTCGTTTATGAAGGAACGTTTCAATGTCGAGGTGGTAGAATAATGGCGGATAAGACAAAGGCTCCTCAGAAGAAAGTCAGCTACGGGAGCAACAAATGCCAGATGTGCGGACGTAAGCAGGGTCTTGTGCGAAGATACAATATCATGTTCTGCCGCCAGTGCTTCCGCGAGTGGGCTCCGACGATGGGCTTTAAGAAGATGAACTAGGTGGCCGGAGAATGACACAACAGAATATTATTGCCGATGCGATGAGCGCCATCAAGAATGCAGGCGATGCAGGCAGGCTTGAGGTAACGGTTGAACCCGCCTCCAGGCTCTTTGGTGCGATGCTCGGTATCATGCAGGAGAACGGATACATCGCCGGCTTTGAATACATTGATGATGGCCGTGGAGGCCGTTTCTCAATCCAGCTGACAGGCCGGATCAATAAGTGCGGCGCAATATCGCCCCGCTTTGCAGTAAAGACGGAAGACATGGAATCGTGGGAGACACGGTACCTGCCTGCCAAAGGCTTTGGCCTCCTGATGCTGACCACCTCACAGGGTGTTCTGTCTCATGAACAGGCGAGAAAAGCCGGAATTGGCGGCCAGCTGATCGGGTATGTTTACTGAGGTGCACTGAAGATGGTACACACAGAAAATATTCAGATCCCCGACTCGGTTCAGGTCTCTGTTGATGGCGATATGATCGTCGTCAAAGGTCCAAAGGGTGAGCTTCAGCGATCCTTCTACTATCCAAACATCTCCGTTTCCATTGAAGACGGAGCCGTTACGATCAGCACGCCATCCAACCGGAAGACGGTATATGCGATGGTCGGGACATTTGCTTCCCACATCCGCAATATGTGCACCGGTGTAACTGAAGGGTATGAGTTCTCAATGAAGGTTGTTTACAGCCACTTCCCGATCCAGCTCAAACTTCACCCGGGAATCCTTGAGATAGGAAATTTCCTTGGTGAAAAAATGGCACGGAACGCAAAGATTCATGAAGGCGTCACCGTGAAGCTGGGTTCAGACGAAGTCTTCGTGACGGGCATTGACAAGGAGAAGGTGGGTAACACCGCAGCCAACATCGAGAAGGCAACAAAGATCAGGAAACGTGATCCGCGTGTCTTCCAGGATGGCATATACAGAGTGGAGAAGGCGTGATCCAGATGGTTGCTATTAAGAGGCTGATTCGCGACCGCCATGCAAAACGGGGAAATTTCAGACGCCAGTGCCTGTCACAGAAAGCCAAGCTTGACGATGTCTGGCGCAGACCCCGCGGTGGTCAGAGCAAACAGCGAAAACAGAAGAAAGCAAAGGGCATAATCCCGGCCCCGGGATTTGCAGGTCCGGTTGCTGTCCGTGGCTTCCACCCATGTGGAATGAAGGAAGCTCTCGTTATGACAGTTGCCACACTTGAGTCTCTTGACGCGGAAACCACTGCAATCCGGATTGGTGGAACCGTCGGGATGAAGAAGCGGATGGAGATTCAGGAGAAAGCACTCGCTGGCGGGTTCAAAGTCTTAAACCCGAAAGTAAATGCAGCAGAGGAGCCTGAGGTCGAGGACGAACAGGTCTCTGATGATGAGGTGACAGACGATGAGTGATCTGGCATCACAGAGGCGGATTGCAGCCGCAATTCTCAAATGTGGTGAGAACCGTGTCTGGTTCAATCCCGATCAGATCGATGAGATTACCAATGCGGTCTCCCGTGAGGATATCAGGAATCTCATTGGTGACGGTGCAATCACGGCTCATCAGAAGAAAGGTGTCAGCCGTGGACGAGCACGCCTTCGTACCATCAAGCGCGCCTATGGCCACTGCAAAGGGCATGGCCGCAGGAGAGGTGCACAGGGTGCCCGGACTCCCTCAAAGAGGGTCTGGATCCAGAAGATCCGTGCCCAGCGCACGACGCTCCGCGAGATGCGTGACAATGGCACAATTGACCGTTCGGTATACCGGAAATTCTACAGGCGTGCAGCAGGTGGACAATTCAGGAATGTATCACACCTGAAACAGAACATTGAGCTGCACAAGGAGAAGGTGAACTGATATGGCGACAAGTGCGCGATATTTCGTCCCGTTCAGGAGACGAAAGGAAGGAAGAACCGATTACTATCAGCGGATGCGTCTTATCATCTCAAGAAGGCCACGGTTCGTTGTCAGGAAGACATCCCGCCAGATCATCGTTCAGCTTGTTGTTGCTGAGATGACCGGAGACCGGACACTTGTATCGGCAACCAGCGGCGAACTCTCGAAGTTCGGATATACCGGATACACCGGCAATACCCCGGCTGCATACCTCACAGGCATGCTCTGTGCGGTCCGTGCCCAGAAAGCAGGGTATGAGGGCGGTATCCTTGATATTGGTTTGAATCGTGCAACAAAAGGTGCACGGGTCTTTGCTGCTCTGAAGGGAGCGGTTGAGGCCGGATTTGACATCCCACACGGTGAAGAGATCCTCCCGGATGAAGACCGTGTCAAGGGTGTTACAATCGCTGAATATGCCCCCGATCGGGCAGGCAATCTTGTTGCAAATGTGGAAGAAGTGGCAGATGCCATTATGAAGGAGCTTGAGTGACATGGCATTTGAACGTGAGGAATGGATCCCTGTCACCGGCCTTGGTACAGCAGTAGCTGCAGGCGAGTTTGCATCTCTTGAAGATGTGCTCAACAGTGGCCGCCCGATCAAGGAGGCAGGTATCGTTGACGCATTCATCCCTGATCTCAGTGATGAAGTGCTCTCCATCGATATGATGCAGAGGATGACTGACTCTGGCAGGCGGATTAAGTTCCGTGCAGTTGTTGTCGTCGGAAACCGTGACGGCTACATCGGCTTTGGCCAGGGTAAGGATGTCCAGGTCGGTACCGCCATCCGTAAGGCGATTGTTTCAGCAAAACTGAACATCATCAAAGTACGGCGTGGCTGTGGAAGCTGGGAATGTGGATGCAGCAATCCGCACTCGATACCCATGCAGGTGGAAGGAAAGGCAGGGAGTGTCCGTGTCACCCTGAAGCCCGCACCACAGGGCATCGGCCTTGTGACCGGTGAAATTGGAAAGAAGGTGCTTGATCTTGCAGGCATGAAGGATGTATGGGTGATGACGAAAGGAAACACCCGGACGACCCTTAACTATGCAAAGGCAACCTTTGAGGCATTGAAAGAGACGAATATGATTCGTATCGGGGGAGGTCGGCACTAATGTACGCAGTCGTGCAGGTGCGCGGCGTCGTCAATACCCGCCACGAGATCAAAGAGACGCTGAAGATGCTTCGTCTCCATCATATCAACCATTGTGTCCTCATCCCTGAGACTCCCGAGTACCTCGGGATGATCCGGAAAGTGAAGGACTTTGTCGCCTACGGAGAGGTTGATGCCGAGACGCTTGAGACAATTCTCAGGACACGCGGCCGCCTCCTTGGCAACAAGCCTCTCACCGATGAGTACCTGAAGAGTGCATCAGAGTATGGAAGTGTCAGCGAACTCGCAGAAGACCTTGCAGAAGGTAAAGTGAAGCTGAAGGATATCCCCGAACTCAAACCGGTGCTTAGAATGCACCCCCCGAGAAAGGGATATAAGACCATCAAGCGGACCTTTAACCAGGGTGGAGCGCTTGGCTATTATGGCAGGGAGATTAACGCTCTCCTGTATAAGATGAGGTGAATTCGCGATGCCAGTCAATAAGCGATCAAAATATCGTGGTTCGAGAACCTGTGGCGGTGGAACGCATAAGAACCGCCGTGGAGCAGGAAACAGGGGTGGCCGTGGTGCAGCAGGATGGCGTGACCATAACTTCACCCGTTTCCACCTTCTTGGCAAGCGTGAAGGAAAACATGGTTTCAACTCACCAACATCAGTCGAGGTTTCTGTCCTTGATATCGGTGAGATCGATCAGATG